>NZ_JBATXN010000228.1:0-19079 GCF_049673265.1 Mycobacterium sp.
ACGTCGACGGAGCGGCAGACCGCCCGGATGTGGTCCTCGCCGACAGCTCCGCGTTCTACCGCGGCCGCCAAAGCGGGCAGCTCCGGCGGTACCGGCGCACCGGTCAACGAGCGGCGCGGCCGAATGCGGGCGGCGAGTTTGAACCGGCGGGTGATTTCGTTGGGCGTGATGCGCAGTCGCGCCCACAGCGCCGAGCGCGTCGCAGCGGTGGACTCCGCCTCGTCGGGCGGGTCGGCGATCTCCCCGAAATACCGATACATCAACCCGCGGTTGGTGCGCTCCTGGGTTTCCAACCGCTGCGCCACAACGACGCGAAACCTGTTACCCACCAAATCCGAAGACGTAGCACGCAACACGTCGTGGGCAGCATCAATCGCATCGAGGGCGACACTGATCTGTTCCCGCGCCGCCTCGGCTCCGATCGCTGAACCCATACCTCGACGGTATGAACCACGCCGACAATTCCACCCCGACCAAAGACACAACACCCGATCTGTGGATCAACCGGCAACTGTGGATAACTGAGTCAGAGTTGCACGTTAGACGTCGCCCACCATCCGTGGCAGGGATAGCGCCCGACCCTCAGTTCGACGATTTCACCCGGGCGGCAGCGGATTCCGGCATCGGTTCGTACCGGGCAAAGGAGCGGGTGAACGAGGCTGCGCCGTGTGACAGCGAGCGCAGGTCGATGGCGTACCGAGTCAGCTCGACTTGCGGCACTTCGGCTCTCACCAATGTGCGGTCGTTGCCGGCGGTGTCGGTACCCAGTACCCGGCCGCGACGCCCGGATAGATCGCCCATCACCGCGCCGACCAGATCATCGGGGATCAGCACCGAGATCTCGTCGATCGGCTCGAGCAGAGTCACCTTGGTCGCGGCCGCGGCCTCCTTCATCGCTACCGAGCCGGCCATCTGGAAAGCGAAATCCGACGAGTCGACGCTGTGCGCCTTGCCATCGAGCAGCGTGACGCGAATGTCGACCACGGGGTAACCGGCATGCACGCCTTTTTCCATCTGAGCGCGTACGCCCTTTTCCACGCTAGGGATGAACTGTCGCGGCACCGCGCCACCGACCACTTTGTCCACGAACTCGAAACCGGACCCTTCGGGTAGCGGTTCGACTTCGATGTCGCAGACCGCGTACTGGCCGTGTCCGCCGGATTGCTTGACGTGTCGACCGTGGCCTTTTGCCTTGCCCGCGAAGGTTTCCCGCAGCGGTACCCGTAGCTCGACGGTATCCACGGCGACGCCGTAGCGGTTGGCCAGCGCATCGAGTAGTACGCCGGCGTGCGCCTCACCCATACACCACAGCACAACCTGGTGTGTCTCCGGATTTTGCTCGATGCGAAGTGTCGGATCCTCGGCCGCCAACCGTCCCAGCCCGACCGACAGCTTGTCCTCGTCGGTCTTGGCGTGTGCCTGAATGGCCACCGGCAGCAGCGATTCCGGCATGACCCACGGTTTGAGCACCAGCGGTTCACCCTTGTCCGACAGGGTGTCTCCGGTTTCCGCCCGGCTCAGCCGGCCGATCGCACACATGTCACCGGGCAGCACCACCGACGCGGGCCGCTGCTGCTTGCCCAGCGGGAAGGACAGCGCACCGATGCGTTCATCCTCATCGTGATCGAGGTGACTGTGGCCGGTGCCGTTGCCGGCCCCGAAGAATTGCGAGAAATGGCCCGACACATGAACCGTCGTGTCGGGCCGGATGGTGCCGGAGAAAACCCGCACCAGGCTTAGCCTGCCGACGTAGGGATCTGAGGTCGTCTTCACCACCTCGGCCAGCAATGGCGAATCGGAGCCGCAGGTCACCTTGGTGAACGCCGCGCCCTGCGGTGTAAAGACTTCGGGCAGCGGGTGTTCAGCCGGTGACGGGAATCCGCGGGTAGCGATCTCCAGCAGCTCCAGGGTCCCGACACCGGTGGTGCTGCAGACCGGGATCACCGGGAAAAACGAGCCACGGGCGACCGCTTTCTCCAGATCGTCGATCAAGACCGATTCGTCGATCTTTTCGCCACCCAGGTACCGTTCCATCAGCGATTCGTCTTCGGACTCCTCGATGATTCCCTCGATCAACGTGCCACGCGCTTCTTCGATTTGATCGGCGTACGACGCATCGGGCGAATGCGTGCTCCGCTTCCCGTCCTGGTATTCGTAGTGGGTCTGCGAAAGTAGTCCGATCAGTCCGTCGCCGGCAGGCAGATAGAGCGGTAAAACCTTGTCGCCGAACGCATTTTGGGCCGTCGAGAGCGCATTTTGATAGTTGGCTCTGGCGTGGTCGAGTTTGGTGATCACCACTGCCCTCGGCATGTCGACCTGGCTGCACTCCTGCCAAAGGGACTTGGTCGGTTCGTCGACGTCCTCGTTGGCCGCGATCACGAACAGTGCGCAGTCCGCGGCGCGCAGCCCGGCCCGCAGTTCGCCGACGAAATCGGCGTACCCCGGGGTGTCGACCAGATTGACCTTGACGCCGTCGTGCAACAGCGACGCCAAGGCCAGACCAACGGACCGTTGCTGGCGGATCTCGGCCTCGTCGTGGTCGCAGACTGTTGTGCCGTCGGCGACGGAGCCGGGTCGCGACAACACGCCGGCGGCGACCAGAAGGGCCTCCACCAAGGTGGTCTTGCCGCCGCCGGATGGACCGACCAGCACCACGTTGCGCACCGCGGCCGGATCATCCACGGCGGGGGCGGCTCCTGCGGTTTGGGAAGCATTCGACTTGTCTGCCATGGCGTGTCTCTCCTTTGAGCCCGCATCGGTTGGCTGACTCCCGCGCGGGGGGCAGCGACCCTGGTAGTCACCTTTCCCCTCGCATCCGCCTAGCACAAGAGTCATGGACCCGTCGCTGTGGAGACGGGTTTCTGGCCCGTCCCGTGGTGGGGGTTGCCGTTAGGCTTGCTGCTGCCGACCTAACTGGCACCGCGCGTCAAATGGCTGAGCCCCATCGGTGCGAAACCCGATCGGTGCAGCCGCCACCGACTTGCGTTTCGGTGAGCCGGGTGGGCCGTAGTTGCCCGCGTCGATGTTGGCTTGGCGCGTGGTGTAAGCGTCGGCGACCTTGCCGATCACCCGGATCGCCGGCTGCGCCGACAACCCGAACCGCGACTTAAGCTCGGCATAGAAGCGTTTCTGCGCCTCAAACTTGTTGCGCATCCGCTGCTTATGCATTTCGGCCGACAACCATGACGCCGCCGCGTTACAGGCGCCGAGCGTGGCCCCCAGCGCGGCCGCCTCCACCTCGGTCGGCAACATCCGGACCTTGACCACCTGCTTCACACCGGCGACGCTAACCGTCGGGTCCGACAGGTCCCGGTAATGCACGCGCACGGTCGATGCCACCGGTTGCCCGTCGCGGGCGAGGCGCCTTCTACCGCTCAACAGCCACTTGGTTCTCGATTCACGCCGCTACCGCGTTCAGGCGTGCCAGCTACTCCAACGTTGCACCGTGACCGCAATCACCGGGCCGTTCAATGGAACCGATTGATACTGGGCGTATTTCGCGCGCAAAAGGTCGTGCCCTATCTCCAGGACATGGCCGTCGTGGTGTATCGCGGCGATGCCGTCGACACGGACCCACCACAACTGTGTCCAGTCATCGGCGTAGTGATCGACCAGCAGGCTCACCTGCGGGTGTCGTTCGATGTTGGCCAACCGTCGCAGACGTTGGGTGGTCTTGGGCTTGGCGTCCACAGCGGTGTAGATGACGTCGTCGCGAACCGCAAAGACCACCGGCACCAGGTGTGGCGTGTTGTCGGGGCCGACGGTGCCCAGCCGGGCTACCGACGCGTGAGCGAAGCTGGCTTTGGGGTCGAAGTTGACCACAACGTTGAGCCTATTAGGTGATCGTCAGACCGCCGTCGACGACGATGGTCTGCCCGGTGACATAGCCGCCGGCCGCTGATGCCAGCCACACGGCGGTAGCGGCGAGCTCGCGCGGGTCACCGAGTCGGCCCAGCACCAGCCGATGCGCCTGGCTTTCCAGGTACCCGGGCTTGTACTCGTCGGTCATCTCGGTCCGAAAGAATCCGGGCGCCAGCGCGTTGACTCGGATTCCCTTTCGTGAGCCCCACTGCTGGGCGAGATCTCGAGTGAGCCCGATGACCGCGGCCTTGCTGGCGCTGTAGGCGGCCTGCGGCAGATCGGCAGTGGTGATGCCCAAGACGCTGGCGATGTTGATGATCGAACTCCCCGGTTGCATGACCCGTCCGCTGGCCTGTGCCACCCAGTAAGCGCCGTTGAGGTTGACGTCGATCACCGAGCGGAATTGCTCGGGTGTCTCGCGGGTAGCCGGGTGCGCGGACCCCACTCCGGCGTTGTTGATCAGGATGTCGACCCGGCCGAAGGTCTGCATCGCGGAGTCGATCAGCGCTTGGCACTGTTCAGGCACGCTGACGTCGGTGGCCACCGGCAGCGCCTTGCGGCCGGCGGATTCGACCAGCACGGCAGTCTCGGCCAACCTGTCGACCCGGCGCGCACCCAACACGACGTCGGCGCCGGCTTCGGCGAACGCCTGGGCGAACGCTACGCCGAGGCCCGACGACGCACCGGTCACGACCACCACTTTGTCGTCAAGGCGGAATGAATCAAGCACGCTCATTTAAAAGACACCTTTGCTGTCGGTTGTCGGCCAGCCAGAAGCTATGAAGCTACCGGGTGGCCAGCCGCACCGGGCGGGGGAACCGCCTGATGATCGTCCGTTTGGCACGACGAGCTCGGGGATATTTGATCCCGTGTCGAAGCGGCCGATCATCCAGCAACTTTGAGACCGGGATGCCCGATGAGCAAACCCCGGTTACGGTGTAGTGAACAAAATCGCGCGTAGGAACCCCGACGCTGCGACAATCCGAGCTTGATCGAGCTGGAACCGATGCAGGAGGTAATGGGATGAGCGAATCGCACCGCCCAAGACCACAATGGTCGCGGATGGGACTGTGGTTGCTCAGTCTGATCGCGGTGGTAGCGCTGGGTCTGGGCACAGCGCCCGCGCACGCTTCGCCATTGACGCCGCCGGCACCGCGGGACGCCACCGCGGCCATCGGGCAGGTCGGCCCGACGATCGTCGACATCGACACCAAGCTCGGGTACCAGAGTGCGGTGGGCGCGGGAACCGGCATCGTGATCGGTCCCAGCACGGTGCTTACCAACAATCACGTCATCGCCGGGGCGACCGACCTGACCGTGCGTTCCATCGGCAATGGCCAGACCTTTCCGGCCACGGTGATCGGCTTCGACCGCAGCCATGACATCGCGGTACTGCAGCTCGGCGGCGGCGGACTGCAGCCCGCCAACATCGGCAACTCCGACTCGGTTGCCGTCGGCGAGCCGATCGTCTCGATGGGCAACGCCGGCGGTGCCGGTGGAGCACCCGCTGCGGTGGAAGGGCGCGTCGTCGCGCTGAACCAGACTGTCTCGGCCTCCGACGCCCTGACCGGTAGCACCGAAACGCTGGATGGGTTGATCCAGGTCGACGCGGGGATACGTCCCGGCGACTCCGGTGGGCCCACCGTCAACTCAGCCAATCAGGTGATCGGCCTGAACACCGCCGCGTCGGCCAACTACCACCTGGGTGGCGGGCAAGGCTTCGTGATCCCGATCAACGAGGCGATGGCCATCGCCGGGCAGATCCAGGGCGGTGGCGGATCCCCGACCGTGCACATCGGTCCGACGGCCTTCCTCGGTGTCGGTGTCAACGACGCCGCCGGTGGTGCGGGCGCGGTAGTCAAGCAGGTGATTCCGACCGGCCCTGCCGCTGGCGCGGGGCTGGCCCCGGGTGACGTGATCACATCGGTCAACGGTCAACCGGTCAACTCCGCTACCGCGCTGACGAACATTCTCGATCAGCACCACCCCGGCGAAAACGTCACCGTGGGGTTGGAGAATCGAACCGTCAACGTGGGGTTGGCGGCAGGTCCGCCTGGCTGATCTGCACAACGCAGCTCGCTGAGCTGCGCTCAATTCGTTTGGCGTGCATATGGTTTGCGATGTGATGCCTCGGGTACGTGTAAGGTCGTGAACTTGACGAGCGACAGAGACGACACGGTCGAGCACGATCCTGCCGAGGGAAGTCGCGTCGAAGCCGGCGTGGTCGAACATCCCAGCGCCGACGATTTTCCCGACGCCCGGGAATTGCCCGCCGATTCAACGTGGTTCAAGCACGCGGTCTTCTACGAAGTGTTGGTTCGGGCGTTTTACGACTCCAATGCCGACGGATTTGGTGACCTGCGCGGCCTGACCGAACGGATCGACTACCTGCAATGGCTTGGTGTCGATTGCATCTGGCTGCCGCCGTTTTACGATTCGCCGCTGCGTGACGGCGGCTACGACATCCGCGACTTCTACAAGGTGCTGCCGGAGTTCGGCACCGTGGATGATTTCGTCGAGCTGGTCGATGCTGCGCACCGGCGGGGTATCCGGATCATCACCGACTTGGTGATGAACCACACGTCGGATTCACACGCCTGGTTCCAGGAGTCGCGGCGCGACCCCGACGGACCCTATGGCGACTACTACGTGTGGAGCGACAGCAGCGACAAATACGGCGACGCGCGGATCATCTTCGTCGACACGGAAGACTCGAACTGGACGTTCGACCCGGTTCGCCGCCAGTTCTACTGGCACCGGTTCTTCGACCACCAGCCGGATCTGAACTACGACAACCCCGCCGTTCAGGAGGCAATGCTCGACGTCATGCGGTTTTGGCTCGACCTCGGTATCGACGGGTTCCGGCTGGACGCCGTGCCCTACCTGTTCGAGCGGGAGGGAACCAACTGCGAGAACTTGCCCGAGACGCACGCGTTTCTCAAACGGGTCCGCAAGGTCGTCGACGACGAATTCCCCGGTCGTGTGTTGCTGGCCGAGGCCAATCAATGGCCAAGCGATGTTGTCGAGTATTTCGGTGACCCCGAAACCGGTGGCGACGAATGCCACATGGCATTTCACTTCCCGCTGATGCCACGCATTTTCATGGCGGTGCGACGCGAATCGCGTTTCCCGATCTCGGAAATCATGGCGCAAACACCGCCCATCCCGAAGATGGCGCAGTGGGGCATTTTCTTGCGCAACCACGACGAGCTGACCCTGGAGATGGTCACCGACGACGAGCGCGACTACATGTACGCCGAATACGCCAAGGACCCGCGGATGAAGGCCAATGTCGGCATCCGCCGCCGGCTGGCCCCGCTGCTGGAGAAAGATCCCGATCAGATCGAGTTGTTCACCGCGTTGCTGCTGTCGTTGCCCGGTTCGCCGGTCATCTACTACGGCGACGAGATCGGTATGGGTGACGTGATCTGGCTCGGCGATCGCGACGGAGTTCGCACGCCGATGCAGTGGACTCCGGACCGCAACGCCGGATTCTCGACGGCCAATCCCGGCCGGTTGTACGTGCCACCCAGCCAGGATCCGATCTACGGCTACCAAGCCGTCAACGTGGAGGCCCAGCGCGACACCTCGACCTCGCTGCTCCACTGGACACGCACGATGTTGGCGGTGCGGCGCAGGCATGACGCGTTCGCGATCGGTACGTTCGAGGAAATGGGCGGATCCAACCCGTCAGTGCTGGCCTACGTGCGCGAAGCCGACCACGATGTGGTGCTTTGCGTGAACAATTTGTCGCGTTTTCCGCAGCCCATCGAATTGAACCTCCAACATTGGAGCGGCTACACGCCGGTGGAACTGACCGGACAAGTCGAGTTCCCGCGGATCGGCCAACTTCCCTACCTACTGACGCTGCCAGGACACGGGTTCTACTGGTTCGAGCTGGCCGAGTCAGAGGAGACGCAATGAACTTGCCGTGGTCCGAATGGCTTCCTCAGCAACGCTGGTATGCCGGGCGGAGCCGGGAACTCGCCACCGCCGAGCCGAGCCACGTCGTCACCCTGCGGGACGGCCTTGATCTGGTACTGGTCGACGTCAGTTACACCGACGGCTCGGCGGAGCGCTATCAGGTAATCGTCAGCTGGGACACCGCGCCGGTACCCGAGTACACCACCGTCGCCACGATCGGCGCCGACGACGACCGCACCGCCTATGACGCGCTGTATGAGCCGCCGGCGGCGCAATTCTTACTGTCGCTGATGGACACGGCCGCCGTCCGATCCGACGTGACGTTTGCCAAGGAGCCGGACGTCACTCTGCCGCTGGAGGCGTCGCCCCGGGTGTCCGACGCCGAGCAGAGCAACACCAGCGTGATCTTCGAGCGCGAGGCCATCCTCAAGGTGTTTCGCCGCGTCAGCCCCGGTATCAACCCCGATATCGAGCTGAACCGGGTTCTCGGCCGGGCGCGCAACCCACACGTGGCCCGGCTGCTCGGCAGCTACGAGCTGACCGCGCAGGGCACCGATAGCGACGCCCCCTGTCCGCTCGGGATGGCGACCGAATACGCGGCCAATGCCGCTGAAGGCTGGGCGATGGCCACCGCCAGCGTCCGCGACCTGTTCGCCGAGGGTGATCTGTACGCCCATGAGGTCGGCGGCGATTTCGCTGGTGAGTCCCATCGGCTCGGCGAAGCGGTCGCCTCGGTGCACGCCACGCTCGCCGACGCCCTCGGCACGTCGCAGGCCCCCTTCCCGGTCGACACGATGTTGGCGCGGTTGTCGTCGGCGGTCGCAGCGGTGTCCGAGCTGGGGCAGTACGCGGAGGCGATCGAGCAGCGCTTCGGCAAGCTGGCCGAGCAGACGATCACCGTCCAGCGGGTACACGGCGACCTGCACCTTGGCCAGGTGTTACGCACACCGGAGTCCTGGCTGTTGATCGATTTCGAAGGTGAGCCCGGGCAGCCGCTGGACGAGCGCCGCGCGCCGGATTCGGCGTTGCGTGACGTAGCCGGCGTGCTGCGCTCCTATGAGTACGCCGCGTACGGACCACTGGTCGATCATGCAGACGACAAGCAACTCGCCGCGCGCGCCCGAGAATGGGTACAGCGCAACCGCACTGCGTTCTGCGATGGCTACGCGGCCGCATCCGGTGTCGATCCGCGCGATTCGGCGCTGCTCTTGGCGGCATATGAACTGGACAAGGCCGTGTATGAGACCGGTTATGAGTCACGGCACCGGCCCGGCTGGCTGCCGATTCCGCTGCGGTCGATCGCAAGGCTTGTTAACAACTGATATGAGTGCCGTCTGAGTTACCGTCGCCGCGCTGCGAGTGTTGCGGTTGTGATGAAAGCATGGCTGCATGCTGCGTGAGACATTCGACAGTGAAGCGCGGCTGTCGTGGGTGCTGGCCGCACTGGCCGGCGTCCTGGGAGCGACGGCCTTCACCCATTCCGCCGGATACTTTGTGACGTTCATGACCGGGAATGCGCAACGCGCTGTGCTGGGATACTTCCGGGACGACGTGCTGCTCTCGGTGACGGCTGGCCTGCTCATGGTGGCCTTCGTCGCCGGCGTGGTGGTTGCGTCTGTGTGCAGGCGGCATTTCTGGGTCGCGCATCCGCACGGGCCGACGGTGCTCGCCACAGTCAGTCTGGTGGCGGCCACGGTGGTGGACGTCATCGATGAGGGCTGGGAAGAAAACTTTCTCGACTTCGCGCCAATCTGGTTGGTGGCCTTCGGAATTGGCGCGTTGAACACGTCCTTCGTCAAGGATGGCGAGGTGTCGACGCCGCTGAGCTACGTGACCGGCACGCTGGTCAAGATGGGCCAGGGGATCGAACGCCATATCGCAGGTGGAGACGTGTCGGATTGGCTCGGCTATTTCCTGCTGTTCGCCAGCTTCGTCGTGGGCGCCACGGTAGGCGGCGGAATTAGCTTGGTGGTCAACGGGACCGGGATGCTGGTCGCCGCTTCGGTGGTGTGCGCGTTGACAACTGGATACACCTACTTCCACCAGGACCGCCGGGCTTTGCTGAACTAGCGCCCGTAGAAATGCATCGGCAGCAGCGCTGGGGGCACGCTGCTGCCGATGCGTCGGAGGGTAGATCAGGTGGCGGCTGGGCCGCCGCTTAGGACCCGCTGAATGTCGGGCTTCATGGCAACCAGCTGCTGGTTCCAGTAACCCCAGTCATGCGTCCCGTTGGTCGGGAAGTTGAACACGCCGTTGTTGCCGCCCGCGGCCACGTAGTTTTCGCGGAACTGCTCGTTGGTACGCAGCGTGAAACTTTCCAGGAACTTGGCCGGCATGCTGTCGCCGCCAAGGTCATTCGGAGTGCCGTTACCGCAGTAAACCCAAACGCGGGTGTTGTTTTGCACCAGTCGAGGGATCTGGACCATCGGGTCGTTGCGCTTCCACGCCGGGTCGCTCGTCGGACCCCACATGTTGGTGGCGCTGTAACCGCCCGCATCGCCCATCGCCAGACCGATCATCGTCGGCCACCAGCCCTCGGACGGGTTCAAAAAGCCCGACAGCGATCCCGCGTAGGAGAACTGCTGCGGGTAGTACGCGGCCAGGATCAGCGCGGAGCCACCCGACATCGACAGGCCCACTGCGGCGTTACCGGTCGGGGCAATGCCCCGGTTGGCCTGCAGGTAGGTCGGCAGCTCGCGGGTGATAAACGTTTCCCACTTGTAGGTCTGGCAGCCGGTTTTGCCGCACGCCGGCTGATACCAATCGGTGTAGAAGCTGGACTGTCCACCGACCGGCATGATCACCGACAGGCCCGACTGGTAGTACTCCTCGAACGCGGGAGTGTTGATGTCCCAGCCGTTGAAATCGTCCTGAGCGCGCAACCCGTCGAGCATGTAGACCGCGTGCGGTCCACCGCCCTGGAACTGAACCTTGATGTTGCGCCCCATCGCCGCCGATGGCACTTGCAGGTACTCGACCGGCAGGCCCGCCTTGGAGAACGCACCTACCGTCGCCGAGCCGCCGACAGCACCGACCAGACCGGCCAGCAACGCTGCCCCAACGGCCGCGATTGCCAGTCGGCGCGGCAAACGGGCCGCCGCGCCGTGCAACTTCTCAAAGAACTTCATAGCTCTTACCCCATCCCAACTTTCATTTGCCGCATAACGCGGTCGAATAGCTGTCGGAGGCAGTCAAACACGGCATGCAGCCCACTCCCGTTTGACGCTTCGGAGAGTGACGTCGCGGTTGGCTAACGATTAAGCGACGGCACGGACTCGAAGATAACGATTGGGAGTCGTTGGCCTCGTGACGTCGGTATTTGCACTGCTGCAAGGCAATTGGACAGGTCTATCGCTGGATGCGGTGCAGGACAACGTCGGTCAATCGGCCGCCGACGGTGCTCGCGGTCATGTACGTGCAAGCCGGTTGCCGGCGACGATCCGTCGGCGAGCCGGGATTGAGCAGCCGCAGCCCGGTACTCGTCGTGCTATCCCACGGGATGTGGCTGTGGCCGAACACCAGGACGTCAGTGTCCGGGTAGCGCCGCGACAGCCGCGTCTCGCGGCCGGCTGCCCCGCCCGTTTCGTGTACCACCGTGAAATGCAACCCGTCCAGTTGCACGTCGGCGCGTTCCGGTAGTCGCGACCGCAACGCGGGGCCGTCGTTGTTCCCCCAGCAAGCCACCAACCGCGAAGCTTCCGCGGTCACGTTGTCCAGCAACTCTGTTGTCGCCCAGTCACCGGCATGAAAGACGACGTCGGCTTGCGCTACCTCTTCCCATACCTGTGCGGGTAAATCGCGCGCGCGTCGCGGAACGTGCGTGTCGGCAAGAAGTAGCAACCTCACCTAGCCATCCTGCGACAGGCGCTCTGCGCTGCGCCACCGCTTGTCGCCACCCCGGGCGCCGCAGAGATGAACTCGGCACTATCGTCTGCACCTAACCAGAGGAGAACACAATGCGTACCTTCGAGTCAGTTGCCGACCTCGCCGCCATCCAGGGGCAAAGCATCGGACACAGCGACTGGGTGACCATCACCCAGGAAGACGTCAACCTCTTCGCCGATGCGACCGGTGATCACCAGTGGATCCATGTGGACCCCGAACGGGCGGCGAAAGGGCCGTTCGGCAAGACCATCGCCCATGGTTTCATGACGCTGGCTCTGCTGCCGCGGCTCCAGCATCAGATGTACACGGTCAACGGCATCAAGCTCGCCATCAATTACGGCCTGAACAAGGTTCGCTTCCCCGCGCCGGTGCCGGTCGGGTCGAAGGTTCGTGCCCAGAGCTCGTTGGTCGACGTTAAGGACCTGGGCAATGGCGCGGTGCAGGCGACGGTGTCGACGACCGTGGAGATCGAGGGGTCGGAGAAGCCGGCGTGTGTGGCCGAGAGCGTCGTTCGCTACATCTCGTAGGCTCAGGCCGTGGACGCTGAACTGGCATCCTGGCTAGCCGCTGGGCAGCACTTCGACTACCTCGGCTTCGACGTCTTCTACCGTGCGCAGGGCAGTGGGCCTGCGCTTCTGTTGATCCACGGTTACCCGTTCAACTCCTTTGACTGGGCACCGATCTGGCCAACATTGACCCAGCGTTTCACCGTCATCGCACCCGACATGTTGGGCATGGGCTTCTCCGCAAAGCCCGTCGCTTACGAATACTCGGTGCACGACCACGCAGACATGCACGAGGCGTTGCTGGCTCACCTGGGGATCGGTAACGCGCACATCCTGGCCCACGACATCGGTGACTCCGTGGGCCAGGAACTGTTGGCCCGTCACGAGTTTGGTCAACGTGCGTATGGCGAGCTGAGCATCGACTCGATCACCTGGCTCAACGGCGGTATGTTCGTCGAGACCTACACGCCGCGGGCAGCGCAGAAGTTGATGTCCCGGACTCCGCTTGGTGACATCTTCAGCCATCTGCAGAACAGCCCGTTATCTCGTCGACTGCTGGAACCGACGCTGCGCGAGATGTTCGGCCCTCACACCAAACCCACACGGCACAAGATGGATGTGTTCAACCAGATCTTGGATTACAACGACGGTCGCCGGGTGCTGCACAAAGTTGGCCGCTTCATCAACGACCGCTATACGCATCGAAATCGATGGGTGCGTGCTATGCGCCAGACCGCGGTGCCCATGCGGTTGATCGACGGGCCAATCGACCCCAATTCAGGTGCGCACATGGCGCGCCGCTACGCCGAGGTAATACCCCACCCCGACGTGGTGATGCTCGCCGACGACATCGGGCACTGGCCGCAACTCGAAGCGCCCGACGACGTGCTGACCCATTTTCTGGCCCACATCGACCGCGTCACCGCCGATAGCTAGAACTCCGCAACAGCGTGCTCTAGGCGTTCGGCCAGCCTGGCCTGTGCCTCCGCGCGCCGGGTGGGTATGTGCTGGGACGGAAATGGTGTCGTCACCGGCTCGTATTCACGCAGTGTTCGACGGGCCACCGTCATCTTGTGCAGCTCGGTGGCGCCGTCGGCGATACCCAGCGACTCGGCGGCCACCATCATCTTGACGAACGGCATCTCGTCGGAGACGCCGAGCGCGCCGTGCAGATGCAGAGCCCGCTGCGCGACGTCGTGCAGCACCTGGGGCATGGCGACCTTGACCGCAGCGATGTCGCGGCGCACTTTCTGGTAATCGTGATGCTTGTCGATCAGCCACGCGGTACGAAGCACCAACAGCCGGAACTGCTCGATCTGGATCCAGCTGTCTGCGATCTTCTCCTGGGTCATCTGGAAGTCCGAGAGTGCGCCGTGCCTGGTCTTGCGTGACACGGCGCGCTCGCACATCATGTCGAAGGCCTTGCGCGCCAACGCGATTGTGCGCATCGCGTGGTGGATGCGGCCGCCGCCTAGGCGGGTCTGCGCGATCATGAACGCCTGGCCCTCACCGCCCAGCACGTGGTCGGCCGGCACCCGGACGTCGTTGTAGCGGCCGGAGCCGTGCGAGCCGTGCTTGCTTGATTCGCCTCCGACCCCGACGTTACGGATGATCTCGATGCCCGGCGTCTCGCCCGGCACGATGAACAGCGACATCTTGTCGTAGGTGCGGGCGTCGGGCTTGGTCACCGCCATCACGATGAAGAACGACGCGTGCCTGGCGTTGCTGGAGAACCACTTCTCCCCGTTGATGACCCAGTCCCCATTTCCAGCGCCGTCGTGGGTGGCTGTCGTCACGAACATGCCGGGGTCGGAGCCGCCCTGCGGTTCGGTCATGGAATAGCAGGAGGTGATCTCGCCGTCGAGAAGCGGCTGCAGGTAGCGAGCCTTCTGCTCGTCGGTGCCGAACATTGCGAGGATCTCGGCGTTGCCCGAGTCGGGCGCCTGGCAGCCGAACACCGAGGGGGCCCAGCGAGACCGGCCGAGGATTTCGTTGAGCAGCGCGAGCTTGACCTGGCCATAGCCCTGGCCGCCGAGTTCGGGTCCCAGATGCGCGGCCCACAATCCCTGGTCCTTCACCTGCTGCTGCAGCGGGCGCAGGATGGCAGAAGTCTCGGCGTTTTTCTTGTCGTACGGATCGAGCGCGACCAGGTCGAGCGGCTCGAGCTCGTTGACCATGAACTCTTCGACCCAGTCCAGCTTCTCCTGGTAGTCAGGGTCCGTTTCGAAATCCCACACCCTTGCGACGCTACCGTCACAGTGCCGAAACGGGGATGACTAATCTGGCCATCAATGACGATCAACGCGAAACCTGCCGGCAGGGCTGACGTCGGCGAGCTAGCCCAGGTGCTCGGCCGCGCTTTCTACGACGATCCAGTCGCTATGTGGATCATGCCCGACGACAGAACACGGGCGGCGCACCTGTGGAGATTTTTCGGGGCCGTTACCCGACACCATCACCTGGCCGGTGGCGGTGTTGAAGTGGCCAGTGGCGGTTCTATCGGCGCGGCAGCGCTCTGGGATCCGCCGGGGCGCTGGAAGCAGACGATCACCGAGCAACTGATGATGGTGCCGTCGTTCATCCGCGGTTTCGGTTTGCGTCCGTCAGTTGGCCGCAAGTTTGGCGGATTGCTCGAGCTGATGAAGCGCCATCACCCCGAGGAACCGCATTGGTATCTGGCCGTGATCGGCAGCGATGTGACCGTGCGCGGCAAAGGGTTCGGACAGGTGCTGATGCGCTCACGCCTTGATCGTGTTGACGCGGAACACGCCCCCGCTTATCTGGAGTCCAGCAAGCCCGAAAATGTCCCCTACTACGAGCGGTTCGGCTTCGAGGTGACCGGCGAAATGGTGGTGCCCGGTGGCGGCCCGACCCTATGGCCGATGTGGCGGGCGCCGCGGTAGCGCGGGTAAACCCCCGAGCGGGGGGGACAATGGCGTTACCGTTGCCAGTTGCGGTTTTCCGGAAAGACCTCGGTGATCAGCGGCGGCGCGATCGAAAAGCTTGGTGGTTGACGTTTTGATCAACAATGCCGGACGCCATCTGACGAAGTACAACCAACCCTTCGGTGTGCTGTCTCGGTCCGATATTCGTGGACTGTTCGACGTGAATGTTATGGGCGTCATCAATTGCACTCTGGCATGCCGTGATTCCTCGCCCCCGGGCTGATGAACACCGAGAACGCGCTCGCCGACCTGCCACACGCACTCGTCGACGACATTGTTCGCGAGCGCCAGCGTGGTCTCGGCCATGCTGTATCTCTGCTCTGACGAGGCGTCGTTCATCACCGGCGAAACCCTCAAAGTCAGCGGCGGCTACCCGCTGGATTCTAGGCCCGGACGGGGTGTTTAGCAGCCGGGGCCCAAGGGCAACCGGTTGGCTATGGCTAGCGACGATGTCGATCCCCAAGTGGACTACACCCTGAGCCCGAGTGAGGCCACCGATTCCGACGAGGTCCGAAACGATGACGGCGACGTCGTCGTCGGCCCACCGGACGGCTGGAGTGAGGCCGACAAGTTCGGGATGACCGCACGCGAAGAGCAAGAGGGTGAATCGCTGGACGACAGGCTTGCCGCCGAGGAACCCGATGTGTTGGACGATCAGGACGTGGACGAAGTGCGCCCGAGCCGGGTGCACCGCGGGCAGATCGACGGAACCCCCGAAGACGGCGAATCGCTGTTCAACGTCGAGGAGTGACCCTCGTAGTCGTGTCACGCAGTGTCGCGCGGAATTGCATTGCCCGGTAAGGCCATCCGTGCGCGGTGTTCCACTGTGACACCATCAGTCCGACGCCGCCGGCGACGTTGAGCCTCGAACCCGCAAGGACGTAGCCGCCGTAGAGCTGCGCGACCCGGTTGTTGGCATGATCTTCGGCGTCCCACGCGCACCCGACGACCGGGACCTGCAGCGGCGCGTTGTGTATTGTGTTGGGGGAGTCGATGACTCGATAGCCCAGGGCGTACTTGGATGACAGAAATCCGCCCAGGATCCATTTGCCGTTTGCCAGCCGCCGCAGCGATAGCTCGCCCCAAGTTTCACCGTCGGGCGTCAGCGGGGTCGGCTCCTTGCCCCACGACCAGCGACCGTTGGTTCGCCCCCATCCGGAGTACCCGTCCACATCGCCGATGTTGTCCGGCCGGACTCGCCGAAGGATGATCCCTTTGTCGCGCTGAAAACCGGTGGCGGCAATGTAAACCCAGCCGTCGGCCGGGTCGTAGTCCCACGACCAGCACTGGGCGTGACCGTTGTGCAGGTCGGCCGGAAACTTCGCGCTTTCGCCCAGATGCTGCCACGAGATGCCGCTGTCGTCGGACTTCCAGATCTCGGTCCAAACCACATTGCCGAAACCCCGGTTGACGATCGCGTGCAGATAGAGGGTGTCGTCGACCCGCAGCAGGTCGGACGGAATCACCGTGCTGATGCCGCGGCGTGGTCGACCGGATGTGACGGTGCGATGCGAATAGCGCCACAGTTGGTGTGCATACTCGGGGTCGCCACCTCCGGCGCGGTGATAGGTGATCGGGTGATTGGCGTCGCCGGCGCCGATGAGGATCACCGGCGAACGCCAGTCCCCGTCGCCAACCCTGTTGCCCGAGAAGGTGTCTCCGAACACCGACACCAGCGATCCGTTTGGCGCGACTACCGACGCACCCAGGTCGGTGCACGTCACACCCCACCGGTCGGTGATGCCGGGTCCGGTGATGTCGGCCAGCTTGCCTTCTTTGCGACGCGAGGTGGCCAATGCCGTCAGCGGCCGCCTTCGACGATGATGTCCACGCGCTCGTTGAAGAACGCGACGAGGTCGGTGACCGGTTCGGCTTCGTGCAGCGGCTGATGGTAGGTCCACGCCACATCGGCCGGACCATTGGGCACCGAGAAGTAGGACGCCCGGCCCTTGTATGCGCAATAGCTGACGGTGTCCGTGGGCTCGAGATTGACGACGACGTCGGCGAGGGGCAGGTAGTAGCGGATTGGCAGCAAGGTTTCGAACAGCAGCAGTGGCCGAGATGACTCAGCCAGTAGCCGGCCTTCCCACTCGATCCGAACGTGTCGGCTGCTGGCGAGAATGTCGATGCGTTTGAACGGGTCATGCGGGTGGGCGACGATTGGCTCGTCTTCTTCGCGCCAGTCGAACGCGCTGAAGTCGAACGTGAGGTAACCGGCCAGGTCAGGGTCGTCCGGCCGGAACGCCGCCGACGGGCGCCTGGCCGCACCGATAACTACGTCGAACATCTCTCCGCTACAACTGTGCGCCGTGAACGGGTTGGTCGGGACCAGGACCGGCAAGTCGGCGAGCTCGTCAACCCGGCCTGCCGATTCCAGCCGGGCCGAGATATCGCGCTCCGGCACCGCATAGGTCGGGACCACCCGTCGGGGTTCCCAGACCAGCAGCCCGTCGACCGTGTCGGCGACGGGCTCGCCGTCCAGGTCAATCCGAAGCCGCTTGTCGGTGGGTTCGTAGCGCAATGACGGCAACGCGCCGCCGAGCAGATCTCGCATTCTGATGCCCATGGCACCATCATTGCGCCGCGGCTTACGGACTGCTGCGCCAGCCGTTGATCCCGATCACAATCATTCGCAGCTGCTTGACCGCGGTCCGCCGGATCTCTTCGATCGCCTCGGCCGATTGGGCGTCTTCGAGCGCTTCGGCGATCACGATCATCGAGTTGACGAACAGAGCAGCCAGCACGTTGAGATCTTCGGTGCTCCAGGTGTTCAGGCCCGGAAACCGGGCCAGGTCGGTGGCCAGCTCAGAGGTGAGCAGCCGGAATTCGGTGCGAATGGCATAGCGCAACACGGTGACGCCGCTGGAGCGCTCACGCCCGATGAAGCGCCAGTGCTCACGGCGCTCGGTGACGCTCGCGACAACAATCTCGACCGACGACTCGATCACCCGGTTCGGGTCGAGCTTGCCGGCACGGGCACCGCGCAGCATGTCACGCAAAGTTCGGAAGGACTCGTCGATCAGGACCAGCCCGAGGGCCTCCATCGATTCGAAGTGCCGGTAGAACGCACCCGGGACGATCCCGGCCTCACGGGTCACCTCGCGCAGGCTCAGGCCGCTGAAACTGCGGTCGTCGAGCAGTTTGAGCGCCGCGGCGATGATCGCTCGCCGCGTCGCCTCTTTGCGCTCCTCCCGGGATGGGCTCTCCCGGGTACGCCCGCGGCCCGACCGATGCGAGCGTGAGCTAGGCGTACGGTCGTTCACTGTGTGAACCCTACCACAGTGCTGCGGAAACCCTTGACGAACTGGGGCATGCTGCCGCACGGTATACACATGTTCACCCAAACTTTGAGAGAGCGGGTACTGGGTTCCGACCTGGTCAACCTGCTGACCGGTCCGCACGGCGTCGACCGGTACACCGAACTGCTGGCCCCCACCTGGACGCGCGGCGAGGGCCGCGCGAAGGTCGTCGATGTACGACGGACCACCCCGCGCAGCGTCACCCTCGTGCTGGCGCCCAACGACGCGTTCAGCGACACCGGTCGCGGCCTTCGTGCGGGGCAGTACGTCAACCTGACCGTTGAGATCGACGGCCGCCGGCACACCCGCTGCTATTCCCCGGCCAACGCCGAGGGCAGCGCACACCTTGAGCTAACGATCGGACATCACGACGGCGGGGTGGTCTCGACTTTCCTGTATGAGCGAGCCCGGCGCGGCATGGTGGTCGGGCTCAGTGGCGTCGGCGGCGACTTCGTCTTGCCGGCCCAACCGCCCCGCCGAATTCTGTTCGTCTCCGGCGGTAGCGGCATCACACCGGTCATGGCGATGCTGCGCACGCTGGTCCACCGAGGCCACTCAGGCGAAATCGCGTTCGTGCATTACGCACGCACCCCCGCAGAGGCCTGCTATCGTCACGAACTCGCCGAGATGCCGGGCGTACGGGTGCTACACGGTTACAC
>NZ_JBATXN010000229.1:0-6620 GCF_049673265.1 Mycobacterium sp.
CGTTGCCAGCCCCCAGCGACGCGGCCGCCTCCTCAGTCTCGTGGTCGATTTCGAGCAGGACCGGCTGGACGGCGCGCACCACGAACGGCAACGTGACGAACGCCAGCGCCACGCCAACGCCCCACGCTGTGTGCTGCAGGTGCAGGCCAACCGGGCTGTGGTTCCCATACAGCGCCAGCATCACCAGGCTGGCCACAATCGTGGGCAAAGCGAACGGAAGATCGATGATGACGTCGACGAGCCGTTTACCCGGAAAGTCGTCGCGTACCAGAACCCAGGCGATCAACAGACCAAAAAGCATGTTGAGGACGGTGACACCCGCGGAGATGGTCAGCGTCACCCTGAACGATTCCAGTGCGGCGTTCGAGGTGACCGCCAGCCAGAACGCCTGCCAGCCGCCGCCGACCGATTGCCAGACGATCGCGGCCAACGGCAGCAATACGATCACCGACAGCCACACCATCGCCACGCCGACCCGCAATGACATGCCATCGCCGCGAGAACCCTTGCGGCCCGGCACGCCGTCGTCTCGGCCGCGTCCGGTCACCTCCTGTGTTATCGCCGTCGTCATCCGGTGGCCTGCATGTAGATCTTGGTGATGCTGCCGGACTTCTTGTCGAATAGTTGCGGATCCACGGTCGCCCAGCCACCGAGGTCGGCGATTGTCCACAGCTTCGCCGGCATCGGGAACTGACTGCGCACATCAGCGGCGACGGCCGGGTCAACAGGCCGGAATCCCGCTGCAGCCCAGAGCTTCTGGGCCTGCGCGGTGTACTGGAAGTTTTTGAACGCAGTGGCGGCATCCAGGTGAGCGGTGCTGTTCACCACCGCCACCGGGTTTTCGATCTTGAATGTATGCGATGGGTTGAGGTGGGTGACCGGCTTGCCTTCACGCTCGGTGGCGATCGCCTCGTTCTCGTAACTGATCAGCACGTCGCCGCTGCCTTGGACGAAAACATCGGTGGCCTCGCGCCCCGATGCCGGACGTAGTTTGACGTGCTCGCCCACCAACGTGTTGATGAAGTCAATGCCCGCCTGCGGGTTGTGGCCGCCGCCGCTCTTGACGGCGTACGGGGCCAGCAAATTCCACTTCGCAGACCCTGAGCTAAGCGGGCTGGGCGTGATAACTTCCACGCCGGGCCTCAGCAGGTCGTCCCAGTCTTTGATGTTCTTCGGGTTACCCGGCCGGACCACCAGAGTCACCACTGATCCGAACGGGATGCCCTTGGTCGCGTCCTTGTCCCAATCGTTGGAAACCTTGCCGGCCTTCACCAGTCGGGCGATATCAGGCTCGACGGAAAAGTTGACGAGATCGGCGGGTTTGCCGTCGACGACGCCGCGTGACTGGTCACCCGAGGCCCCGTACGAGGTGATCACCTGAACACCTTTGCCTTCTGCTGAGGCGTTGAACGCTGGAATCACCTTGCTCCAGCCCGGTTCTGGAGCCGAATAAGCAACCAGCGTGATGCTCGTCTTCACGTTGACCGGTCCACCACCGCCGACGACGTCGCTGGCGCCTCCGTGGCACGCAGCGATGACACTGGCGGCGACAGTCAACCCGACAAGGTGGCGCCAACGGGCGGGCCTCCTGGCGTCGTCGAACAATGGTCGACCTTTCGGTGGCGGGATTGACAGTTAACCGGTCCCGTCGCTACGGAAAGGCGAGGTCAGCAATTGGGAGAAATCCGCCGACACTCGACCGCGCGCGGGGAGGAAGTCAGCTACAACAGTGCACGTCAGCCACAGCGCAATCGCCCACGGCAATGAGCGCCAAGACATGGCACTCGCTGTTGCCGGACACTGCGTGCATGGCGGAAGCCTAACAGAATCCGCCGAACTCCCAGTTCAGTCGACGCATGTCAGCGGGTCAGCAACCAGGCGACGATCACCAGCACCACCAGAATGACCAGCACTAACGTCACCTGAGATCGCGGCATGCCCGTCTTTCCGGTCATCCGAGTTCTTTGTCGCTGTGGCGATCGCGCCGCAGCAGTCGGATGCCCGTTATGCCGTAGCCCAGCAGCGCGTCTAACACGATCGCGACGAGGTAGGCCAACGTGAGAACCACCGGCATCACGATGATGGTCTGTAAGACGAACCCCAGCCCCGACAGCCACAACTCGACGCCGTCCCACCAACTGAGGATCCCGTTCATCGCGCTCACCCTATTCCGCGTGGTCGATCAAGCCAACTGGGCCGCTAACGCTTGCGGTAGACGCCGGGCAGGTCGGCACATCATGATGTCGGCATGGTTCTTGACGCGCAGCCCTCCGATGAGGCCGCGAAGCAGGCCGAATCCGCTGCCATCGCCATCGCGTCCCCGGCGGCGTCTCTCAGCGTGTCGGCGCGGAACCCGTTCCCGCCAATTGCCGACTACGCGTTTCTGTCCGACTGTGAAACCACCTGCCTGATTTCGCCGGCGGGCTCGGTGGAGTGGCTGTGCGTGCCGCGTCCGGATTCGCCGAGCGTGTTCGGCGCGATTCTGGACCGCAGCGCCGGGCATTTCCGGCTAGGGCCCTATGGCGTGTCGGTGCCGTCTGCGCGACGCTATCTGCCCGGCAGCCTGATCATGGAGACCACATGGCAAACCCATACCGGCTGGTTGATCGTGCGCGACGCGCTGGTGATGGGGCCCTGGCATGACCTCGATCGCCGGTCACGCACGCATCGCCGCACCCCGATGGACTGGGACGCCGAGCACATCCTGCTACGCACGATT
Source organism: Mycobacterium sp. (assembly GCF_049673265.1). GTDB lineage: Bacteria > Actinomycetota > Actinomycetes > Mycobacteriales > Mycobacteriaceae > Mycobacterium. Next base: position 2,720 of record NZ_JBATXN010000229.1, read on the forward strand.
CGATGCGTCAGCGGCACCGTCGAGCTGCTGATGAGCTGCGAGCCGGCGTTCGACTACCACCGCATCGGTGCTGCCTGGGAGTACTCGGCCGACGGCTATGGCGAAGCGATCGCCCGGGGCACGAGAGATTCCGACGTCCATCCGACCCTGCGGTTGACGACCAACCTGAGGATCGGTCTGGAGGGCCGAGAAGCACGGGCGCGCACCCGAATGAAAGAAGGCGACAACGCCTTCGTCGCGCTGAGTTGGTCCAGGCACCCGGCGCCGCAGACTTTCGAAGAGGCGGCCGACAAAATGTGGAACACCGCCGAGTGCTGGCGGCAATGGATCAACATCGGCAACTTTCCCGATCACCCGTGGCGGGCGTATCTGCAACGCAGCGCGCTCACCCTGAAAGGGTTGACCTATTCGCCCACCGGAGCGCTGCTGGCTGCCTGCACCACGTCGCTTCCGGAAACACCCCAGGGCGAACGCAACTGGGACTACCGCTACGCCTGGGTGCGCGATTCGACATTCGCATTGTGGGGGCTCTACACACTGGGCCTCGACCGCGAGGCCGACGATTTCTTCTCGTTCATCGCCGACGTGTCTAGAGCCAACAACGGCGAAAGCCAACCGCTACAGGTGATGTACGGCGTCGGCGGGGAACGCCGCCTCGTGGAAGAGGAGCTAACCCATCTGTCCGGTTACGACCATGCCAGCCCGGTGCGGATCGGCAACGGGGCCTATAACCAGAACCAGCACGACATTTGGGGCGCCATCCTCGACTCGTTCTACTTGCACGCCAAGTCACGCGAGCAAGTTCCGGACACGCTCTGGCCTATCCTGAAGAACCAGGTGGAAGAGGCGATCAAGCATTGGCGTGAACCCGACCGCGGCATCTGGGAGGTGCGCGGGGAACCGCAGCACTTCACGTCGTCGAAAATCATGTGCTGGGTGGCGGTCGACCGCGGCGCGAAACTGGCTGAGCGGCAGGGTGAAACGCTTTACGCAGAGCAGTGGCGCGCGGTGGCCGAAGAAATCAGAGCCGACATCCTGGCAAACGGTGTGAGCGCTCGGGGCGTGTTCACCCAGCGCTACGGCAGCGATGCGCTGGATGCCTCGCTGCTGCAGGTGGTGCTGACTCGATTTCTGCCGTCGGACGACCCGCGGGTACGCGCCACGGTGCTGGCCATTGCCGACGAACTCACCGAACAAGGCCTGGTGCTGCGATACCGCGTCGAGGAGACCGACGACGGGCTTATCGGCGAGGAGGGCACCTTTACCATCTGCTCGTTTTGGCTGGTGTCCGCGCTGGTCGAGATCGGCGAGGTGAGCCGCGCCAAGCATCTGTGTGAGCGGCTATTGTCGTTCGCCAGTCCGCTGCACCTCTACGCTGAGGAGATCGAGCCGGCCACCGGACGGCATCTGGGGAACTTCCCACAGGCGTTCACCCACCTGGCGCTGATCAACGCCGTGGTGCATGTGACCCGAGCCGAAGAAGAAGCCGACAGCACCGGAGTTTTTCAGCCCGCCAACGCGCCCGTGTAGGGCCGATCAGCTCAACGCGCTGACTTTATCCATCATCGCGTGCGCGACGTCGACGGCACTGGTGTCCGGAGTGGCCGAGCCCGGATCGGACGGGTGCCGATCGCCGAAGAACACGACTTCGACCTCCACCAGACAGTTCAGCCGGACACCGATCGCTCGCGCCTGCGGGGTGGGCAGCAGCGGCGGCATGTTGGGCAATACTGCTGTCGCGGTATTAGTCGCTGCGACAATAGTTTTGGATGCATCGGCAACGCGGATGTCGCTGATCACGTTCGTCGTGTTGATCGGGCCGGTTTGTTCGGTTGTCGACGTGCCGTCGCACTTCTGCCACTGCTGGGAGAATTTCGCGAACAGCTCCTCGGCTTGTGTGGCCGCGGGCAGCGTGACGACGCCCTCCATAACGCTGATCACTTGCGCCGGATCGCCGTTGTTCCACCAAGACTCGTAGACGAAACCGTCGACATGGGCGGACTCGTAGACGCTTTTCTGCAGCATCGCCGTGATGCCCCGGCAATCGGCGGGCTCAACCTGATTTTCAGGCTCGAAGAGCCTGTTGGGGCCGCCGGCTTGAGGCGGTTGACGCGCCACGAAGGGCTGGTTGAGCATCCGCGACAGCGCGACACCGTCGAGAGGCACCTGCCTGATGATTTCCCTGGTCAGAAGCCGCGGCTTCAGGTTCGGTGCCGGCTTGGCCGTGCCGTCGACGACGACCAAGCAGCCGGCCGCCAACGGCAGCGCAGCCAGCGCGAGCACGATCCGCGCGATACGCATGAGCGGACACTACCGCTGACTTGCCGTCACTTCTTGGCCTTGTCGCCTGCCGCATCCGTAGACAGCGCGGCGACGAATGCCTCCTGCGGCACGTCGACGCGGCCGATGGTCTTCATCCGCTTTTTGCCTTCCTTCTGCTTCTCCAGCAGTTTGCGCTTGCGGGTGATGTCCCCGCCGTAGCACTTGGACAGCACGTCCTTGCGGATAGCCCGAATATTCTCGCGTGCAATGATTTTCGAACCAATCGCCGCCTGCACCGGGACCTCGAACTGCTGGCGCGGGATCAGTTCTTTGAGCTTGGTGGTCATCTTGGTGCCGTAGGCGAACGCCGAATCCTTGTGCACGATAGCGCTGAACGCGTCGACGGCCTCACCCTGCAGCAGGATGTCGACCTTGACCAGCTGGGCCTCCTGCTCGCCGGCCTCCTCGTAATCAAGGCTGGCATACCCGCGGGTGCGCGACTTCAGCGCGTCGAAGAAGTCAAAGATGATCTCCCCCAACGGCATTGTGTAACGCAGCTCCACCCGTTCGGGTGACAGATAGTCCATTCCGCCAAGTTCGCCACGGCGCGACTGGCACAATTCCATGATCGTGCCGATGAATTCGCTGGGCGCGATGATGGTGGTTTTGACAATGGGCTCGTAGACGGCGCGCACCTTGCCTTCCGGCCAGTCCGACGGGTTGGTGACGACGACCTCGGAGTTGTCTTCCTTCTCCACTCGATAGACCACGTTGGGTGATGTCGAAATCAGGTCCAGGTCGAATTCGCGCTCCAGGCGCTCGCGGGTGATCTCCATGTGTAGCAGACCCAAGAATCCGCAGCGGAATCCGAAGCCCAGCGCCACCGATGTTTCGGGCTCGTAGGTCAGGGCCGCGTCGTTGAGCTGCAGCTTATCCAGGGCGTCGCGCAGATTGGGGTAGTCGGAGCCGTCGACCGGGTAGAGGCCCGAGTAGACCATCGGCTTGGGTTCGCGGTAACCGGTCAGCGCCTCGGTGGCGCCGCGGCGCGCGGTCGTCACGGTGTCGCCGACCTTGGACTGCCGGACGTCCTTCACCCCGGTGATCAGATAGCCCACCTCGCCGACGCCAAGGCCGTCACTGGGTTTGGGTTCGGGTGAGACGATGCCCACCTCGAGCAGTTCGAGGGTGGCCCCGGTGGACATCATCGCGATGCGCTCGCGCGGGGTGATCTTGCCGTCGATGACGCGAACGTAGGTGACCACGCCACGGTAGATGTCGTAGACGGAGTCGAAAATCATTGCACGCGTTGGTGCTTCCGAATCTCCGACGGGCGGTGGCACCTCGCGGACAACGTGATCGAGCAGATCGGCGACTCCCTCCCCCGTCTTGCCCGACACGCGCAGCACGTCGCCCGGCTCGCACCCGATGATGTGTGCGATCTCTGCGGCATATCGGTCGGGGTCGGCGGCGGGCAGGTCGATCTTGTTGAGCACCGGAATGATGTGCAGGTCCCGGTCGAGCGCCAGATACAAGTTGGCCAAGGTCTGCGCCTCGATGCCCTGTGCCGCGTCGACCAACAGCACCGCGCCCTCGCAAGCTTCCAGGGCACGGGACACCTCGTAGGTGAAGTCGACGTGCC
>NZ_JBATXN010000230.1:0-5671 GCF_049673265.1 Mycobacterium sp.
GAGCGCGGAACGATGGACAGCGCACGCCACCGGCTCATTCATGTGCTGTGGGAAGCAGACGAGCATCACCGTTTGGGCATCTACTGGCCGGTGACTGACGGCGGCGCACCGATCTACGTTCACTCGAAGGTTGTGGTGGTCGACGATCGACTACTGCGTATCGGCTCTTCAAATCTCAACAACCGGTCGATGGGGTTCGACAGCGAGTGCGATTTGGCCATCGAGGCGGACTTGAACAACTCGGACCATGACGACTTGCGTCATCAGATCACCTGTGTGCGAAATGAATTGGTTTCGGAACACCTCGGCGTATCTATCGGCGAGTTTGAGAAGGCGATGTCTGAATGCCGGTCGTTACTGAAGACGATCGAAGCGCTTCGAGGAGACGGCAGGACATTGCAGCTGTTCACCGAGGAGACCGTGGCCGATGAGGCAGGACCACTGGCCGAGCACGACTTGATGGACCCCGACCACGTTCCCCGCTCACTGACCCGAAGCGTGCAACGGTTCATCGCAGGACTCAACAGGCCGTCGTAACGGAGTGTTATCCCATACCGATGCGGATGTTCTTGACTAGCAAGAAATCATGGAGTCCTTCGATCCCGCCGGTGCGGCCGTAGCCGCTTTGTTTGTAGCCCCCGTACGGGCTTTGTGGCTCGATGTCGCTGTGCCTGTTGATCCACACCGAACCTGCCTCGAGTTGCCGCGCAACCCGGTGTGCTCGCTCGAGCGCGGTTGTCCAGAGGAAGGCATTGAGTCCGTACCGGGTGTCGTTTGCGACGTCGATGGCCTCGGATTCGTCGGCGAAGGGAATGACGGACACCACCGGTCCAAACGTCTCGGTTTGAGCAAGTGCCGAGCGGTTGTCCACATTGGCAAAGACGGTTGGTTCGATGAAGTAGCCGTCGGCAAGGTCACCCCCCAGTCGCGCTCCGCCAGTGACCAATTCGCCGGCATTCGTGCTGACCGCCTCGTCGACAACGCTCAGTATGCGGTTGGCGGCCGCTTCGGTGATGACGGGTCCGAGCATGACGTCCGGCCGAAGCGGATCACCGATCTTCGCGGCCTGGACGGCTGCCACCAACTTCTCGACGAAGTTGTCATACACGGATTCCTCGACCAAGACCCTGGCAGCGCAGGCACAGCTTTGGCCCGCTTGGGTGATCGGTCCCTGAAATGCCGCCAGGGAGGCAGCCTGATCGATGTCGGCGTCAGCAAAGACCAGATAGGCAGATTTGCCGCCGAGTTCGGCGGTGACAGGGGTCAGATTGTGGGCTGCTGCCTGCAGCACTTTCTGTGCTGTCGATTGGCCGCCGGTGAAGTGAATCTTGCGGATTCGTGGATGGCGGACCATGGCATCACCGCCTTCCGGCCCGCCAGGCAGTACGTTGACTAACCCGGCCGGCAGACCGGCTTCGAGGCACAGCTCACCAAATCGCAATGGGGCTAATGCCGCGAGCTCCGATGGCTTGATGATGACCGCATTTCCCGCAGCAAGAGCGGGCGCTACCGCCGAACCGATGACCACGAGCGGCCCGTTCCAGGGTGCGATGACACCAACGACGCCATAGGGCTCGCGTTCGACGATGTTGACGTCGAATGCGCCGCTGACCGGGGTACTGGTGCCGTGCGCTTTGTCTGCGTAACCGGCGTAGTAGCGGATGAATCGTTCAGTCAGAAATGAATTGCCGGCCATTGCGATCGGGACGCCGTAATCGTGGACGTTCAACTCGGCGAGCTCGGCGAAGTGGTCGCGGACCACATCGGCTAGGTCAAACAGGAGATCACGGCGTCGGTCAACCGGGTACGAGAGCCATTGTCGCTGCGCCTCCCAAGCGCTTTCCACAGCGCGATCAACCTCCGATCTACCGGCCAGCGGAATCGTCGCATTGCACAGGCCGTTGGCGGGATATCTATGGTCATACGTTCCGCCTGATGCGGCGGCGATCCGTTCGCCACCGATGAGCAGTGCACCAGAGTGCAAGGGAGTAGCAGGCATCGTCGTCATCGCGCGTCGACCTGGTTCTCGGCCAACACCCGTTGCTTCTGCTCGCCGATCACTTGGTTGAGGTAGTCCGCCTTCGCGCAGCCGTAGTATGCAGCGAATTGCAGTGCCAGTTCATCCATCTCGTCGAACGACACATCGCCGCTCTTCAGGGCGGCGTAGACATGCGAGATGACCGGAATTTCCGCGTCCTGGAACGCAACGCATGCGACGGTAACCAGTCGTCGTTCCTTGATCCCGAGCCCAGGGCGCAGCCACATCTCGCCGAACACGAAATTCAAGATGCCCGCGCCCGAGTACGGGTTGTCCCGTGGCGGCGCAAAGGGAAGACAGTTGATGTCCTTGAAGGACTGCTCGCCACCACGCAGTCTTTGCTCCGGGTCGCTCTGGGTGACCAGGGGCAACAGCGGTTCGGGTGATGGACATTCCTCACGGCGTTCCGCCATGATCGCGGCCCACTGTTGATCGACAACGATGTTGAACCGCGATGCCTTCGGCCAGCCCGCATAGACAGCGAAATGCAGTACGGTTTCCCGCATCTCAGCGATGGTGATGTCGCCGCTGTTTAGCGCCGCGTACACGTGCTGTTCCAACGGTTGCATGGCGTCGGCGGCGGCGACGCACGCCAGCGTCACGAACCTTCGATCGCGACGGCTCAGCGTCGGCCGCGACCAAATCTCTGCAAAGACGAAGTCGATCAGCCCCTCTGCGATCACCGGGCTGGGATCGGCCGGAGCGGCGATGGTCATCACTTCGGTGTACTGGCGAAGGCCCCGCTCTCGGCGAGAGGTGTTCATCGTGGCTCCTACCTGATCGTCACGCCGGCGTCGACCTTGAACTCGAGTCCGGTGACATAGCGCGATTCATCCGAAACCAAGAACAACACTGCGTTGCTCACATCCGACGGCTCGATAAGTGGCGCTGGCAGCGCGTTGAGGAAAATTGGGACAAGGTCTGGCCGCCCGGCGATTTGGTCGTGCATGGACGGTGGGGCCATACCTGTGGCGACTCCCGTTGGATGAACGGTGTTCACCCGAATATTCTGTGCAGCAAGCTCATTGGCCAGAGCCAAAGTCATGCCCACAATCCCGTGTTTCGATGCGGTATACGGCACATGAAGCGGTGTGCCCTTGATCCCCGCCGACGAACTAATGTTGACAAGGCTGCCGCCGCGCTCAACCAGATGGGGGATCGCGGCGGCGCATGTGTTCCAAGCGCCGATCAGGTTGACATCGAGAACCAAGTGCCACTGCTCGGTCGTCGTGGCGTCCCAAGTACCGACGGTCAGGACTCCGGCGTTGGCAACGGCGGCGTCCAGACCGCCCAACTTGGAGACTGCCTCGTCGACTACGGCTTTCATCGCCTCGGCATCGCGAACATCGGCGACGTGGGTCACGGCGGTGCGTTGATGTTCGCGGACTAACTTCGCGGTCTCCGCCAAGTCAGCTTCCGTCGACAACGGATAGTCCAGCCCGGGGATCGGCGCGCAGATATCCACGAGGATGAGGTCGGCGCCTTCCTCCGCCAGCCGCACAGCATGGCTTCGTCCCATTCCGCGGGCGGCTCCGGTGATCAGAACGCGCTTGTCCTGCACGCGACCCGACGAGTTGCTAGTTCCCATAGTGCTTCACAACTTGTTGCAGAAGCCGGCGTCGACGGGGAAGGTCACGCCGGTCACGTATCTGCCTTCATCGGAGACGAGGTACGCGATCGCGGCGCTGATGTCTTCAGGTTCGAGCAGCTCGACGGGTAGCGGGTTTTGCAGATGCGGGCCGCCGCCGGGGTAGTTTTCCAGGAACTCGGTCATGGCGGGATTGACCGCCATCATCGTGTTGACCGCTGTCGGATGTACCGTGTTGACTCGAATATTCACCGGAGCAAGCGCATTGGCGAGTGTGCGCATCAATCCGACGATGCCGTGTTTGGACGCTGCATACCCGAGGCCGCCACCTTGCATGCCGCCGAACCCTCTCAGCCCCGCGGTTGAACTGGTGAACACGATCGACCCGCCGCGGTTGCCGGCGAGCAGATGCGGAATCGCGGCCCATGCAACGTGATAGGCGCCGTCAAGGTTGACGCCTATTGCCGCGCGCCACTGCTCCAGCTCCTCTTCGATGCTCAATTCACGGAACGCCACGGGAGCAATCCCGGCGTTGGCGAGCACAATGTCGAGGCGTCCGAAATGCTCGACTCCTGCGTCCATCGCCGATTTGACTTTGTGGAAGTCGCGCACGTCCGCGATGGTTCCCAGCATCTTGCCGCCGGCCTGCTCAACCAGGCCGATCGTTTCGCCGAGTTCTTCCCGGGATGCCATCGGATAGTGGTTGGCGGGGATGTCGGCGCAGATGTCAATGCCGATGATGTCCGCGCCTTCCCGGGCTAGTCGGATCGCGTGACTGCGTCCCTGACCACGGGCAACCCCGGAGATAAAGGCGATTTTGCCGTCGAGCTTGCCCACATTTCCTCACTATTGTTCATGCCGTCAACGCAGATAGAAGCCCAGTAACGTGGTTACTGAGGTGCTACAGTAACATGGTTACCGTGATGGCAGAAGGGGGCGGCGAAGACCGACTGGACCCGATCATCGAGATCGTGGTCGACCTGCTCGACACCGAGGGTTATGAAGCCGTCCAGCTTCGCGAAGTTGCGAGGCGGGCGCGCGTATCCCTCGCCACGATCTACAAGCGCTATGCGACCCGTGACGAACTCATCGTCGCTGCCCTGGAGTGGTGGATGGAGGCCAACCGGTACGCGGGACTCGCAGCGCCAGCGGCCTTCACGCCGGATTCGTCCGTCTACTCAAACCTGATGGACATGTTCCGGACGATCTTCGAACCGTGGGAACAACACCCACTGATGTTGCGCTCCTATTTCCGGGCACGATCAGGACCAGGTGGACAGCGTCTCATCCAGCGCGGCCTCGAAGCCGTGCTTCCAGTCGCTCGAGCCGCACTGGCACAAGTTGATTCAGAGTTCGCGCAAGATTTCGAGCTCATACTTACCGGTGTCATTTTCGGATTCCTCGGGCGGTTCACCGAGGGAGAAATCGACGTCACCGAGATTGTCCCCGGGATCGAGCGGACTGTGTTCCGATTGACCGCCGGATATGAGGCGAGCGCCGCTAACTCACCATTGTGAGGTGGTGCCCGCGCGAATTCTGGCGACTTCCGAGCGAGCGAACTGCACTCGGTCGGTGTCGGCACCACGCGCGGCTGCCAACTCCGCTGCGAGGGCATACGCAGCATTGAGCACGTAGCGGGCACGCTTACGTTCGCGGCCTTTACGGCTGGCCTTGCGATAAGCCTTGCGGGCCTTGCGGTTACCGGCCATCGCGTCGAGTTCGGCCGCGGTGATGACGTTGCGGGCCTCCTCTGGGGCCATCACGTCGCGGACAAAGCCCTGTTCCCGTTTCACCGTCAACTTGTAAACCCGCGCAAGGATTACGAGCGCAATAACGATCACCGCGACGAGCAGCCCGATCAGCTTCAGCCCGCTGGGCCCGGCGACGGCGCACAGCGAGTCCCATGTCCCGTGCAGCAGCATCGGTATCGCGACCAAAAGCAAACCCCGCCCGACTTTGCGTGGTTCGGCGGGCCGGCCGAGCAGATAAACCAGACCGGCGCCGAAGATCGCGCTGTAAAGAATGTGCGCGGCAACGCCACTGAC
>NZ_JBATXN010000231.1:0-9307 GCF_049673265.1 Mycobacterium sp.
CTCTGAGACGGCGATGGTAACTACCTCGATCCCGGCGTCCTCGAGACGAGCGTTGGTTCGCGTGTTGCGCTCATAGGCGACGACGACGCCGGGCGCCAGCGCCAACGTGTTGTTGCCGTCATCCCACTGTTCACGTTCGGCGACAACGGGATCCAGCCCGGTGTCAATGACACGCAACTTGTCGATACCCATCGCCGCGGCCGCGGCTTCGACGAACGGAGCTTCGTCGGAGATCTTTACGCCATCGGCCGTACGCGCAATCGTGAAAGCGGACAACGAATCGACAATATTGGCGTACATCACCACCGCATCGGTATCGACCATGGTGCACACGGTGTCGAGGTGCATCTGCGCTCGTTCTTTGGCCAGCGGCACGGCCAATACCGTACTGGCCAGGCCGTCGTCGAACAGGCTGCGCGCCAAGGCTTCTGCGCCCGCCGGCGTGGTCCGCGCACCCACCCCGACCGCAATGACGCCCGGTGCCAGCAACAACACGTCACCGCCTTCGACGGGTGCGGTGCGAGATTCGTAGGCCCGGCGCACTCCGGTGAATCGCGGATGGTGTGCATAGATCAAGTCGGTCAACGACGCCTCACGCGCCCTAGCCGGCAGCGCCAGTGACGGGATGACGATCCGCGGTCCGACCCAGATCGAGGAATCGCGGGTGAATACCAGGTTCGGCAGCGGCTCGATGACATAGTCGCTGCCGTGATGCATCCGGTGCACCAGCGAATCGTCCGCGCGGGTATCTGAAGGCAGCTCGGTGAATGTCATGCCGGCCATCAGCACATGCGCCAACGCGGCCGGGTCAAGGCTTCGCAGGTAGGCCGAGAGCTCTTGTGCCAGCGGCATTCCGAGGCGTGGGGCGTCAACTGACGCGGCGATGCCCTGCATCCTGGCGGCGCCACTGCCGAGAGCTTCTGTCAACAGGTCGGACAGCAGCAGCACCTCAACGCCGCGAGAGCGAAGCAACTCGGCGAACGCATCGTGTTCTTCCTGCGCCCTTGCGACCCAGGGCAATCCGTCGAACAGCAGATCATCGTTGTTACGCGGCGTGAGTCGGCTCAGTTCGGCGCCTGGTCGGTGCAGGATTGCCACCCTTAGTGCGCCCACTTCGGAGTCGGATCCCAGTTCACTACTGCTCACACTTAGCACGGTAACCGGAACCATCACCTCAAGTACCGTTTAGGTTATGGACACCGACGAATTGCTACCCGGCGAATTGGCGGCGCGCGCCGGCGTTGCGGTCTCGGCTTTGCACTTCTACGAGCGGCAGGGGCTGATCATTAGCAGGCGAACCTCAGGCAACCAGCGCCGCTACAGTCGCGACACACTGCGCCGCGTCGCCTTTATCCGGATGTCGCACCGGCTGGGCATCCCGCTGGCGCGGGTGCGGGATGCGCTGGCCACACTCCCCGGCGATCGGGTTCCGACCAGCCGGGACTGGGCGAGACTGTCCGCCGGCTGGCGCGCCGACCTCGACGATCGGATCCTGCATCTTCAGCGGCTGCGCGACAACCTCGCCGACTGCATCGGCTGCGGTTGTTTGAGCCTGCGCAGTTGCGCGTTGTCCAATCCGGGCGACGTGCTGGCCAACCAAGGACCCGGACCGGTACGTCTGTAGTTCGAACGGGTGTGCGATAGACTCGGGGCTGTGGCGATTGCCGTACAGGAATCGTTGTTCGAGTGCAACGAGCGCAGGCCGCTGGGCAGCGGAGCCTGGATCGATATCCGGTCCGGTTGGCTAACCGGCGCCGACGAGTTGTTCACCGAACTTCTGGCGACAGTGCCGTGGCGAGCCGAGCGCCGTCAGATGTATGACCGCGTCCTCGATGTGCCGCGCCTGGTCAGCTTTCACGACCTGACTGTCGAGGATCCGCCGCATCCGGGGCTTAGCCGGCTTCGCCGCCGGCTCAACGACATCTATGCCGGCGAGTTGGGCGAGCCGTTCACCACGGCAGGCCTGTGCTGGTATCGCGACGGGTCGGACAGCGTCGCGTGGCACGGCGACACGATCGGCCGCAGCAGCACCCAGGACACCATGGTGGCGATTGTCAGCCTCGGCGCCACCCGGACTTTCGCGCTGCGGCCCTGCGGCGGCGGGGCGTCGTTGCGGCTGCCACAGGCTCATGGCGATCTGCTGGTGATGGGCGGTTCTTGTCAGCGAACCTGGGAGCACTCGGTGCCCAAAACGTCGTCCGCTATCGGCGCCCGGGTCAGTATCCAGTTCCGGCCGAAAGACGTGCGCTAAAAATCAGCTTCTGACGGCCGCGACCGATTTGACCAGTAAGTCGCGCGCCCGATTGGTGTCAACGGGAGTGACAGGCTTGCCCTGTTGCAGCAGCGGGTTGGCGGTGATGATCACCTGGTAGTCGCCGAAGTGCGCGGAGTAGTTGTAAAGCTCGCCGCTGCGCGGCTTTCCGCTGACAACCGTTTGCAGGATCCGGTGCACTCCCAGGGTGCGTGTCCCCTCAATCTGCGGCGCATCGACGACCTCGATGAGGCCGCGCATTTGGCCGCCCTGGAATGCCACCTTCCTGCAATTGCGGGCCGGCTCGTTGAACGGCACTGGTTCGGACGTCTGCACGGCCATGGCAATGAAGCGGTTGCCGGCACCCTCGGCGGCAACGGCGGCCATGTTCCCCTGCAAGCCCGGCGGCATGTCCTCGCCGATCACAAATGATGAGCAATCTGGCGGATCGAACGTCAGCCCCGGCGGAAGCTTGTGCGTCGAGAGCACCTTGGGATCGATTCCGGTCTTCGGGACGTCCTTGACCTTATATCCCGGTCCGAAGCTGGAGTCCACCTGCGAAATCTTGGTGATATCGGCGGATGCGGCGTTGTCCGAAGAGCCATGAGAACACGCCGCCAGCAAGCAGGCACATCCGATCGCGACCGCTATCCGCATCATCCGCGTCAATCTAATGCACCGTCCTCAAGCGCGTAACGCCGACACGGCTTTCACCAGCAGGTCGGCGGCGAACTGCGGCATCAGCGGCGACTGCGGTGAGCCGGGGTCACTGATCAGCGTGGTGAACGCGTAGTAGTCGCCGAGATAAGCCGTGAAGGTGTTTGCCCGGGAGCCGATTTGGTTGCCGCCTTCAACCGACGTGGTGATATCGGCGGCCATACCGAGGGTTTCGGCGCCGTCGATGCGGGGGGCGTCGACCAGACGAACGCGGGCGGTGGCGCGACGGCTGGTCATGGTCCACCCACTGCACTGCGAAACCAGCTGCTGATCCAGCGAAACCGGGCCGCTGGGCGCAGCCGCAACAACTGCGTACACGATCCCGCCGGCACCGGATCCCGAAATGCCTTGAGCGGATTGCCCGTGACCGCCGGCCGGGTCGGCCAGCGCCGCACAACGCGCAGGGGTCGATGCGCTATCGCCGCCAAGACCCCAGATCGCCGGTGGCACGGCCTGGCCCGAAAACGCGGTCACCTCATAGCCAGGCGGTAGTTCGCGTCCCACCCGTTTGATGTTGGCGGGATCAATGTGGCGAGCCGCAGTGGTGCCCGACGGTGTCGGCGCGGATTGGCGTGCCTGCGCACAAGAGGCGAGCAGCAGAGCAACCACAACCACCGCAGCGACCCAGGGCCGAATGCTAGCCAACAGACCGAATAACTTGGCGCGCAGCACGTTTGATCTTATCCGTCATATCGCGGCTCAACGGAATCTCCCGCGGCACGTCGATGACGGTGACGACCACCCCGACGTCATCGCGCTCCCAGAAAGCGCCGTAATTGTCCATGATCGTCCGCATCGCCACGTTGTCGGCGAGCATCCGGCCGGTGAACTTTTCGACTCCGGCGACCCGGGCGGCGACCGAGAGCGCGGCGATCAAAAACGAACCGATACCACGGCCCTGATAGGCGTCGGCAACGGTGAACGCAATCTCGGCGACGCTGGGATCGTGATCATCTCGAACAAAGCGGGCGTCGGCAACCGGGTTGCCCTCCGCATCGGTCATCACCCACACAAAGTGGTCGACGTAGTCGACCTCGGCCAAGTAATCCATCAGCGCCGGGCTGGGGACCCGCGCTGACATGAACCGCCGATACAACGTTTCTCTGGAGAACCGGACATGCCCTTGCATCGTTCGCTCACTGTCACCGGGCAACACCGGGCGCAACAGCAGTTCGGTCCCGTCGCGAACCCGGACCGGGATCGGCGTCAGGAAAGCGGCGAGCCGCTGGCGGACCGTGCGCACCAGCCGGCCCATGATTCCCGGGATATGCACCATCCGGGCGAAAGCGTCGTTGTCACCGATCCAGCCGGTCAACGGCTCGGTCGTGGTCACGGTCGCCGTCCGCGGGATGTCACGCAGCAGAGCGATCTCGCCGACGATCGTGCCGGCGGACACTTGCTCGACGGTCACCACGTCGTCCTCTCCGACGTGCTTGATCTCGGCGGTACCTGACGAGATGAGCAGAAAGGAAATCGCCTGCTCACCCTGCTGCATGAGCACTTGGCCCGCGGTGGCCCGCAGTGGTTGCAGGCTCGCCGCCAGCGGCATGAGGTCCTCCGGCGGACATCCCTTGAAGATGTCCAACGCGGCGAGTTCGTCGGCACGTAGTGCGGTCAGTTCGGTCACAATGCCTAATCCGCCCCTGTCGCCGTCTCGATGCTGCAAGGTTATGGGCTGGGTTCGGTTCGCAGCAAGGATGCACCAGACTCACGGGATGGACATCAGCGACTCTCCACTGGAGACGACCCGCAACCTTCTGGACCGCGATGCGACCGTGCGGCACGGTTTCCTCGACGTGCTGGGCGAATCAACGGCAGCGCCGGTGCCCACCTTCGCCCAGCGCGCCATGAACAGCCCGTTGGTCGCGGGCGTGTACGAACGACTGTGGCGCCCGGTTGCGTTCTACATTGCCAGCGGAGTCACCACCGACGCCGAGCAACGTCGCGCCGCCGAGGCATTGCGTCTGCCCGGTGCGCGCAGGCTGCTCGATGTCGCTTGCGGCCCAGGCAATTTCACCGGCCGACTGGCGGAACGTCTCCCCGACGGCGGCCTGGCGGTCGGGTTGGACATCTCCGAGCCGATGCTCAAGCGCGCCGTGCTGGACAACAGCGGCCCACGCACCTGCTACGTCCGCGGGGACGCGAGCACGCTGCCGTTCGACGACGAATCATTCGATGCCGTTTGTTGTTTCGGCGCCCTGTATCTGATGCCTGAGCCGTTTCGGGTTGCCCGCGAAATGGTCCGGGTGCTCACGCCCGGCGGCCGAGTGGCGATATTGACGAGCTACGCCGGGCAGTCGCCGCCTGTCCGGCGCGCGATGACCGGAGGTGCCCGCGTGATCGGGTTGCGCATGTTCGATCGTCATGCCTTCGTCGACCTGTTCACCTCGGCCGGTCTGATCGGCATAGACCAGCAGACCCAGCGCACGTTGCAGTTCGTGACGGCCCGCAAGCCCAGCTGACCTGGGGTCAGCCCATCGAGTAGAACCCTTCTTCGGTCGGCTCCGCGGCGACCGCTCCCCGAGCAGCCAGGGCATGAGATTTGAACACCTGCGCGGCGGCGCTCGGCCGATGTCGAACCGGGACGAACCTGCAGTTCAGATTCGGCGGATGACCCCGGCCCCAAAGCAGAACGTCGGCCGTATTGCCTTTGCGGGCCGCCAACGCCAGCCGACGGACCGGCTCGCTTGCGACGAAGACATCGGTTGCGACGGCGAGCACGTGGGGTCCCGCCGGCGTGATCGCGACTCGGGCACCCAATATTCGGATGGGCCGGTCGTCAATCGCGTCTCGACGGTCTCCGTCGACCGCGACCGTGACATCCCATCCCGCCATCGCCCGATCGACGATCAGCCCGCCGATCGACATGACCACATCGGCGATGTTGGTCGCGACCACATGCAGCCGATACCGGCCGCAATCCTGCGGCGCCAGCCGCAGCGAGGTGGCGGCCGGCAGCTGAGCCGCGCTATTCAGTTGGGCGAGAGGGCTGGCGGGAGCGGCCACATGTTGTCCGTTCGACAGGCTTCGGATTGACACTACGAATATAGAGTAACCTGGCATCGAACGAAAACCTAGCACCCGACGAGATCTGCCTTGACACCAAAACCGCCGGTAAAGGGCCGCTACACTGCCGGCATACAAAAAAGACGCAAGCCCAACCCGGACCAGCGCCGCCGCGAACTGTGCGATGCGGCGATCCAGCTACTGGCCGATGACGGCGCCAAAGGCCTGAGCCACCTGAAAGTCGATGCACGCGCAGACGTGCCCGATGGCACCACCTCGTTCTACTTCCGCACCCGCTCGGCATTGCTGCGCGCGGTTGCCGAGCGGATGGTCGAGGTCGACCTGGCCACGTTGCAGTCGGTTGCCGACCGGGCCGGCCTCGCTGACGGGGCGGCGGCCTCCACGCTGGCCAACCTTGTCATCGAGTCCGGGGAAGAGCCGCAGCTGAGTCTGACCAAGGCGCGCTATGAGCTGACCATGCAGGCCACCCGCGATCCGGCGATCGCGGCAACCCTGCAACGCGGCACCGACGCCTTCACCAAGCTGCATCACGACATCCTGGTGCAGCTGCTGCCGCACGGCGCCGACCTGGACCCCGCGGTCGTCGACGATCTGAGCAACGTCACGCTGACATTCATCAACGGCCTTTTGCTGCGCTTCGCCCACGGCGACCGGATCATCGACAGTCCAGAGCGCCTCGACGGCGTCCTTTCGGCCATCGTGACGGGGATCTTGGGCAGCGAGCAGCGGGGACGGCTGACCCGCTAGCGCAGCGGCCTCTTGCCCAATGCAGCCGCATATGGTTCTCTACGGCAATAGAGTTACTCCTCGGCGCCGGCGCCGCCGAGCGCAGTTCTTTTAAGCAGAAAGTACAAATCGCCCGCGCCACCTCAGACGCTGACACACTTGCGGCATCGAACCCGCATGCGGCGCACCCGGACGTGGAAGTTAAAGCGAAAGGCACGATTTCGTGACGATCAGCACCGGCAACACCAACTAAGCAGGAGATGACTGATGCCTGAGTACGACTACGAACAAATGAAGCGCGACGCCGAGCCCCTGATCAAGTTCGAGAAGGACACCAAAAACCGGATCGCCTATATCACTTTCGACCGTCCGGAGGCACAGAACTCGACCACGTTGGGGATGCGCCAGAACTATGCCGACCTGATCCACAAGTGCAACGTCGACGACGATGTCAAGGTTGTCGTGATCCGGGGCGAGGGAGAGGATTTCGGCAGCGGCGGCGACCTTCCCGAACAGCGGCCAATGCTGGAGAACCCCGGTATGCCGCTGCTGCACGAGCTCGCGATCAACGATGACGACGTCAAGTACCCGCCGGGCGGCTCGTACCGCTATCTGTCCACGGTCACGGATTTCTATTCCAAGGCGCCCGCCGGTTGCCGACCGCTGCAGGAGCTGCGGAAAATCAGCATCATCGAAGCCAAGGGGTACTGCTACGGGTGGCACTTCTATCAAGCCGGTGACGCTGACCTGGTGATCTCTTCTGACGACGCGCTTTTCGGGCATCCCGCGTTCCGCTACGTGGGTTGGGGACCACGGCTGTGGTGGTGGGCCGAGACGATGGGCTTGCGGAAATTCTCCGAAATGCTGTTCACAGGACGGCCGTTCAGCGCAAAGGAAATGTACGAATGCGGCTTCATCAACAGCGTGGTGCCCCGCGACAAGCTGGAAGACGAGACGCTGAAGTACGCGATGGCCTGCTCGCGGTCCCGGCCCACCGACACCGTCGCGGTGCAGAAGACATTCCTCGAGCTGTACAAGCAGCACAAGGGCGAATACTTCGGCAGCCTGCTCACCGGGATGATCGAAGGGATGCTGCCGCTGATCCAAAATGACCGCGAAAACGAGGTCGACCTCACCGAAGGCACCTTTGGCAAAGGCCTGAACAATGTGGTCAAGGACAACGACATGAATTTCCCGCCGGAGTGGCGGCTGAGCCGCTCGGGACGCAACAAGCCCTGAGTCCATGTCGGCACTGAGCGGTATCAGGATCGTCGAGCTGGCTGAATCGGTTGCCGGCGAATACTGCGGGAAACTGCTCGCAGACTTCGGCGCCGAGGTGATCAAGATCGAGCGCCCGCATCGCGGCAGCCCGACTCGGGCGATGGCGCCGATCATCGGTGACGACGGCAGCCCCGAGCGCAGTGCGCTGTTCGCCTACCTGAACACCAATAAGCGTTCGGTCGTGCTCGACGTCAGCTCACCCGACGAGATCGAGACGCTGCACAAGATCGTCGCCACGGCCAATGCGGTGGTCGACGATCACGCGCCGCCGTGGGCCGAATCAGTTGGCTTGTCGGCCAGCGATATTGCGCGTCGGCACCCCGCGGTGGTGTTCTGTTCTATCACCCCGTACGGCGCCCAGGCCCCGCCGGAATTCCAAAACTCCAAGAGCATCAACGTATTCAACAGCAGCGGCTGGGGCTATCACACACCCAGTAACGCCGATCCCACCAAACCGCCGTTGAAGGGGCCCGGCCGTTTCGTCGCCGACTACGAAGCCGGGCTCGACGCGGCGCTGTGTGTAGCCGCATCGCTGTTCCGCCAGCTGCACTCCGGCGCAGGCCAATTCATCGACGTTTCACAGCAAGCGGTCCTGGCGTCGCGCGCCGACAGCGTGCTGGGCAGGTTCATCACCGGAGAGATAGCGCCGCAAAACTCCCGTGCTGACTACGATCAGCAGGGCCCGGCGTCATTTTTCGCCTGCGCAGACGGGTTCGTCTATCTCTACATGACCAGCCGCAAGCACTGGGCGAGCCTCAAAGAACTGATGGGACAACCGAAATGGCTCGATGCCTTTGACGACGACTGGCTCGAGTTCTCGGTTACGCCGGAGAAGGTGGCGAGCTTCAAGGACGGGTTCGCAAAGTGGGTCGCGGACTGGCGTAAAGACGCGGTGGCCGAAGAAGCCCAGCGGTTGGGGGTTGCGCTGGTACCCGTCAAGAGCGCCGCCGACCTGAAAACCTCGCCGCAGTACCTTTATCGCGGCTTCTTCCAAGACGTCACCCATCCGGTGCTCGGCACCGCAGCCTACCCTGGCGTTCCCTACCTGATGACGGCATCGCCGGTGTGTATCGCCACTGCGGCGCCCAGTCTGGGCCAGCACACCGGCGAGGTTATGGCCGGCATCGCGACGCCTCGACCGGCGCTGAGGGCGGCCTCGGCACAACCCAAACCGCCAAAGCTGGCACGAGGCGGGCCATTACAAGGAGTTCGTGTGGTCGAGCTCACCAAAGTGTGGGCCGGACCGTATGCCGGCAAACTACTTGCGCTCCTGGGCGCCGAAGTGATCAAGGTGGAGAACTCTCA
>NZ_JBATXN010000232.1:0-3227 GCF_049673265.1 Mycobacterium sp.
ACATGCTGGCCGGCGAGTCGACCGAATTCGACTGGCCGGAGATCGACGAGGACTCCGCGGCCGCGATGTGTTACACCAGCGGCACCACTGGCAACCCGAAAGGCGTTGTCTACAGCCATCGTTCGAGCTATTTGCACACGATGGCGACGTGTACCAGCAACGGTATCGGGGTGGGATCCAGTGATTGCGTGCTGCCGATCGTGCCGATGTTCCATGCCAACGCCTGGGGCCTGCCGTATGCGGCGCTGATGGCGGGTGCCGACTTGGTGCTGCCCGATGCCCATCTGGACGCCAAGTCGCTGATCGACATGATCGAGAAGCTGCGGCCGACCGTCGCCGGTGCGGTACCGACCATCTGGAACGACGTCATGCACCACCTGGAAACCGAGCCCAACCACGACGTGTCGTCGCTGCGGCTGGTGGCCTGCGGCGGCTCGGCCGTGCCGGTGTCGCTGATGCGCACGTTCGAGGACAAACACGGCGTCCAGATCCGTCAACTGTGGGGGATGACCGAAACCTCGCCGATGGCAACCATGGCCTGGCCACCGCCCGGGACATCCGATGAACAACACTGGGCATTTCGCGCAACCCAGGGCCAACCGTTATGCGGTGTGGAAGCCCGGATCGTCGACGACGACGGGCAGGTGCTGCCCAACGACAACGAGGCCGTCGGTGAGGTGGAAGTTCGCGGGCCGTGGATCACAAGTTCCTACTACCGGGGGCACGACGAGTCGAAGTTCGACTCCGGCTGGCTGCGCACCGGCGATGTGGGTCGCATCGACGAACGAGGCTTCATCACGCTGACCGACCGCGCCAAAGACGTGATCAAGTCTGGCGGGGAATGGATTTCGTCGGTCGAACTGGAAAACAATTTGGTCGCGCACCCGGACGTAGTGGAGGCCGCCGTGGTCGGGGTGCCCGACGAGCGTTGGCAGGAACGGCCGCTGGCCGTGATCATCGCCAAAGAAGGATCCCGTGTCAGCGCCACCGATCTGCGAAACTTCTTGTCCGACAGAGTTGTTCGCTGGTGGCTGCCGGAGCGCTGGACGTTCGTCGACGAGATTCCGCGTACCAGCGTCGGCAAGTATGACAAGAAGACGATTCGGGCCCGGTACGCCGACGACGTTTATCAGGTCAGCGAAGCGCGAGATTAAGGGCCTGGTCAAGACCGCGCCCGGGCTCTCACGGTAGCCTGCGGTCATGCCAAGCTCTCTAGCCGTTGAGCAATCGCGCCTCATAGCTGTCGGCCTAGACGATGCCTTCGCCGGCACGCTGCCGTTGGAGCTGCCGAAGATCTTCAGCCACTGGTATGGGCCCATCCCGCCGATCAAAGAAGTCCGGGATCAGGACGGCGAGTGGCACGCAGCAGGGCAGACCCGGCGGGTAATGCTGACCGGTGGCGGAAGTATGCGAGAACAACTGACCAGTGTGGAGCCACCGCATTCCTTCGGCTACACCCTGACCGAGATCAAAGGCCCACTGGCATCGCTGGTTGGACACGCTGAGGGCCAGTGGGTCTTTACCGCGAGCGGAAGCGCGACGACGGTGACCTGGCGCTGGAACATCCATGCCTCCTCGGCCCTCACCGCGCCGTTGCTGCCGGTACTGGGCTGGCTGTGGAAGGGCTACGCCCGCCGATCGCTGGAAACACTGTCAGGCTTGCTGACGGGCTGACCATGTGCCGACTTTTCGGGTTGCACGCCGGGACAAACGTTGTGAGCGCGACGTTTTGGCTGCTGGACGCCCCGGACAACCTCGCCGAACAGAGCAAAAGAAACCCGGATGGCACCGGTCTGGGCGTCTTCGACGGCGAAGGCCGCCCGCAGGTGCGCAAGCAGCCGATCGCCGCGTGGCAGGACACCGACTTCGCCACCGAAGCGCACGAGATGACCGGCACCACCTTCATCGCGCACGTTCGCTACGCAACAACCGGATCGCACGACGTAGTCAACACCCATCCGTTTTTACAAGACGGGCGGATCTTGGCGCACAACGGCGTCGTTGAAGGTCTTGATGTGCTCGACGAGCGGCTGCGCGAACTGGGCGCCGCCGATCTGGTGTTGGGGCAGACCGACTCTGAGCGGGTGTTCGCGTTGATCACCGCATCGATCCGGGCGAATGGCGGAGATGTGACGGCCGGTGTCATCGACGCGATGAAGTGGCTGGCGGCCAACGTGGAAATCTATGCGGTCAATCTGCTGCTGAGCACGGCGACCGACATGTGGGCGCTGCGCTATCCCGACACCCACGAGCTGTACATGTCGGACCGTCGCGAAATCTCATCGGATCGCCAATTTCACTTGCGCACCAAGCGGATTCGTGCTCACTCCGAACACTTGCGCTCCCGACCTTCGGTGGTCTTCGCCACCGAGCGAATGGATGACGAACCGCGCTGGCGCCTGATCGACCCGGGAGAGTTGGTCCACGTCGACGCCGGACTACAGATCAAAAGCCAGCTGGCGCTGCCTGATCCGCCACGGCATCTAGTGCGCCTCGAGGATCTGAGTGCGACGGCCCAGGCCGCCCAGCACGCGTCGACGAAGTGACGATTAAACGGGCGTTGGTGCTCGGCGGCGGCGGTGTAGCTGGAATCGCTTGGGAGACAGGGGTTCTGCAGGGGATCGCCGACGAGTCGCCCGCCGCGGCGCGCGCGTTGCTGGATTCCGATGTGCTGGTGGGTACCTCGGCCGGCTCGGCGGTGGTCGCACAGCTCGGCAGCGGCTTGAGCCTCGAGGACCTGTTCGCGCGGCAAGTCCAAAAGGTGTCAACCGAGCTCGATCCAGGGGTCGGGGTTGACGCGGTCGCCGACCTGTTCCTGGCCGCGTTGGACCGACCGGACAGCACAGTGACGCAGCAGCGGCAGCGGATCGGGGCGGTCGCGCTGGCGACGGAAACCGTCGCCGAACCGGTCCGGCGGCATGTGATCGCCCAGCGCCTGCCGACGCACACCTGGCCCGACCGGGTGCTGCGCGTCACCGCCATCGACGTTGCGACCGGAGAACTGGTTGTGTTCGACCGTGATTCGGGCATTGAGCTGGTCGACGCGGTAGCCGCCAGTTGCGCGGTACCGGGAGCATGGCCGCCGGTGA
Source organism: Mycobacterium sp. (assembly GCF_049673265.1). GTDB lineage: Bacteria > Actinomycetota > Actinomycetes > Mycobacteriales > Mycobacteriaceae > Mycobacterium. The sequence continues at coordinate 3,090 of NZ_JBATXN010000232.1, forward strand.
CGATCGCGGACCGACGCTACATGGACGGCGGTATCGGCAGCACCATCAACCTGGGCGTCGCCGACGACTGCGAGATGGCGATCGTGCTGGTGCCGGCCGGGATGTCGGCGCCGTCGCTGTTCGGCCCCGGACCCGCCG
>NZ_JBATXN010000233.1:0-3714 GCF_049673265.1 Mycobacterium sp.
GGAGAAACTCGTGGCAGACGATGTCAAGGCGCTGAGGAATGCGCCTTATGTAAGGCCGGAGCTGGCGGCGCGCAGCGAGGTTGCCTTGCCGCCGAGTGTGCACATGGCCGCTCTCGATGGCGCCGCCGAGGCAGTGGCGGCGCTGCTCGACGAAATGCACTTGCCGGATAGCGCCGAGCTGCTTGGCCCGGTGGAGCTGCCGCCGGGTGCGCGGCGACCACCGGGCACTCCGGCTGATGTGCCGGGGATCCGGATGTTGGTTAGGGTCCGTAGTGAGCAGGGCTTGGCGCTGGCGGGCGAGCTGCGGCGCGGGGTCAGCGTCACCAGCGCGCGGCAAACCGACGAGCCGGTCCGGGTGCAGATCGACCCCTTGCACATCGGTTAGGTCGGCGTGTGGCCGGCCGCTTCCCGGGCCAGCTGCACGCGGGACGTCAGGCCGAGCTTGGTGTACACGTGCGTCAAGTGGGACTGCACGGTGCGGGGTGAGACGAAAAGCCTTGTGGCGATGTCGTTGTTGGCCAGCCCTTCGCTGACGAGCCGCACGACATCGCGCTCGGTCGGCGTGAGCGATCCCCAGCCGCTGGCGGGCCGTTTGCGTTGGCCGCGGCCACGCTGGGCGTAGGCAATCGCCTCCTCGGTGGACAGGGCAGCGCCCTCCGCCCATGCAGCGTCAAAATCCTCCTCGCCCAAGGCATCTCGCAGCGCCGTGGCGGCGGCTTCGTAGCCCGCGTCCCAGACCTTGAAGCGCACCGCACCCATGCGTTCCCGGAGTGCGGCCGCTGCGCCGAAAAGGCGGGTGGCTTCGCGGTGACCGCCGGCCTGGCCGGCCAGAGTGCCGAGGCACTCCAGGATGTCGGGGATGAAGAGGTACGTTTCGACCTCGGCGGCACGTGCGAGCGCGTCGTGGGCGTCACGCTCAGCCTGGTTTAGCTCACCTTGTGCGATCGCCACCCGGGCGCGCTCCGTCAGTGGGTCCGACATGAAGACGCCCGTCGTTGTCGACACGGCGTCGTCGGCCCAGCGGCGGGCCGTAACCAGATCACCGCCCGCCGCGGCGGCCTGCGCGGCAATAACGGAATGCATCGCCACGGGCCGCAGGGCACTCACCTGTGGCCAGGCCGCCCCGGTCGCGTCCTGCGCCGTCGCAGCATCGCCGGCGGCCAGGGCCGCCAGGGCCAATGCCCAGTACGCGGCGCCCGCTTTGAGTCCGCCCAGCTCGGCAGTGGCCTCGATGGCCGCATCGGCGGCAGCCTGGGCGGCCGCGGTGTCACCGTGGTACGCCAGCGCGATGGCCAGGCCCACGATGCTATCCACCCTCCAGATCTCATCGTGAGCTGCCTCGGCCTCGTCGGCCAACGCGGCGAATTGTGCTATCGCTGCTTCCAGATCACCCTGAAACTGCTTTGCGACTCCGAGGTACCAGCGGCACCGGCGCGCGTCGAACCGGTCACCTATCGCTTCGGCGAGATCGCGTCCCTCCTCGGCGGCCGCGCGCGCTGCGACCGGGTCACGCACCGCGAGTGCCGCGACAACTTGCGCTACGAGGATCTGGCTGAGCCGCCATCGGTCGCCCAAATCCCGCGCCAGGCCGATCGCCTCGGCGAGGTACGAACCGGCCGCCTCCGAGTCGAAGTACGCGGCGACATAGCCGCACGCGGTAAGTGCTCGGATCAGCAGGGCCGGGTCATCGACCTCGCGCGCGATCGCCAGGGCTTGGCGAGCGTGATCCGGGCTCTCGGCGGCGCCCGCCCATACTCCGAGGGTGGCCCTGTCGGCGAGCGCCCGCGCCCGCACTGAGGCCACCAGCCCAGGCTGGAGCGCGTCGAGGTCGGGGAGGGCGCTGTCGAACCAGGCCAGCCCTTCCCGGAGGCGGCCGCGCGCTTGCCACAGCGGCTGCAGCGACGAGGCGAGCGCCAACGCCAGGTCGATGTCGGAGTTTTCCCGGCTCCATGCGAACGCGGCACGCAGGTTGTCGATCTCGTTTTCGGCCTGTTCGAGGCGCTGCTCGTAATCACTCTCCGCAGGGGAGTCGAGCTTGGCCGCGAGTGCCGTGAAGTAATCGCGGTGACGTGTGCGCACGACATCGGCCTCGCCGGACTCGCCCAACTTCTCAAGCGCGTATTGGCGCATGGTCTCCAAGAGCCGGTAACGCGTTCGGCTCCCACTTTCGTCGGCCACCACCAGCGACTTGTCCACTAGCAAGGCGAGTTGATCGAGCACCTGATACCGCTCCACATCGCCCCCGCCACAGACGTTTTGCGCCCCGTCCAGGTCGAAGCCGCCCATAAACGCCGCGAGCCGACGAAGGAGCACACGCTCGGGTTCGGTCAGCAGCGCGTGTGACCAGTCCACCGAGGCGCGCAAGGTTTGCTGGCGGCGTACCGCGGTACGCGCACCGCCGGTCAACAGTCTGAACCGATCGTGCAGGCTGTCCAGAATCTCGGCCAGCGACAGCGCCCGCACCCGTGCAGCCGCCAATTCGATCGCCAGGGGTACTCCATCGAGGCGACGGCAGATCTCCGTCACCGTCGCGGCATTGTCGTCAGTGACGACGAAGTCCGGCCGGGCGTGGCAGGCCCGATCGACGAACAGCTCGATGGCCTTGTCGGCCAGTGGTAATGACGGTACCCGCCAACTCAGCTCACCGGCCGCGCCGATCGGCTCACGGCTGGTCGTCAGCAGGCTCAATCTCGGAGCTGCTTCCAGCAGTGCCACCGTCAGTGTCGCGCTCGCATCGAGCAGGTGCTCGCAGTTGTCCAGTACCACCAGCATCTGCCGGTCAGCGACGAACCGGCTCAACGTATCCATGGTGGAGCGGCCGGGCTGGTCGGGCAGGCCCAGAGCACGCGCCACCGTCACGGACACCAGCTCGGGGTCGGTGATCGGCGCGAGATCCACATACCAAATGCCGTCGGCGAATTCGTTCACGCTCTGGCCCGCGACCTCAATAGCCATGCGGGTCTTGCCTACTCCGCCGGCACCGGTCAAAGTCACCAGCCGGTTCTCCGCCACCAGAGCATTTACCTGGGTGATATCCGCGTCACGGCCCACGAAGCTAGTCAGTTGCACTGGAAGATGTTTGGAGATAACAGCTTTGGGTTCCCGCAGCGGCGGGAAGTCGTTGATCAGATCCGGGTGGCATAGCTGTACCACGCGTTCGGGGCGTGGCAGGTCGCGCAGCGGATGGCTACCCAGATCGGACAGCGAGGCACCGTCGGGAAGCCGGTCCAGCACTAGGGCTTCAGTGACGCCCGATAGCAGGGTTTGGCCGCCGTGGCCCAGGTCGCGCAGTCGGGCGGTGCGGTTGATGGTCGGGCCGGCGTAGTTGCCTTCATCGCGCAGCTGGATTTCGCCGGTGTGGATGCCAATCCGTAACCGGATCGGGGCCAGCGGTGCGCGCTGCAACTCCAGGGCAGCCGCCACCGCGTCCGATGCCTGGGCGAACGCCGCCACAAAACTGTCACCCTCACCCTGCTCGATCGGGCGCATACCATCATGGGCGGCGATGATCTCCGATACCGCTTGATTGAAACCAGCGATCGCCGCCGTCATCTCCTCGGGCTGGGTCTCCCATCGCCGCGTGGATCCCTCGACGTCTGCTAACAGCAGCGCCACGGTGCCCGTCGGCAAAAGCGCGCTCACGCCAAGGTCGCTCCAGTCCACCAGCGGCGAGTCCGCGCGTGGATCGATCTGGCTCATGCTAGCCAGCATGGG
>NZ_JBATXN010000234.1:0-2363 GCF_049673265.1 Mycobacterium sp.
GGCTGACCAGCAGCGGGGTGGCGAAGAAAATCGACGAGTAAGTGCCGACGATGATGCCGACCAGCTGCACCAGCGCCAGGTCCTAGAGCGTGCCCACGCCCAGCAGCCACACCGCAACCACCATCAGCGCCAACACGGGCAGCACCGAGATCAGGCTGGTGTTGATCGAGCGCATAAAGGTCTGGTTGATCGCGAGGTTGGCCTCCTCGGCGAAGGTGCGCCGGGTGGTGTGCTGGAAGTCGTGCGTGTTCTCCTCGACCTTGTCGAACACGATGACGGTGTCGTACAGCGAGAAACCGAGGATCGTCAGCAAGCCGATAACCGTGGCGGGGGTGACCTCGAAGCCCACCAACGAGTAGACCCCCGCGGTGACACTGAGGTCGAAACACATTGTCGTTAAAGCGGAGATCGCCATGTAGCGCTCGTAGCGCACGGTGATGTACAGGCTGACCAGCACTAGGAAGACCACCAGCGCGATCACGGCCTTCTTGGTGATCTGACCGCCCCAGGTCGACGACACAGCTGAGTCGGAGATGGACTGCTTGCTGGGCTTGCCGTCGGCGCCCTTGGGCTGGAATCTGTCGAACAGGGCGTTCCGCAGCTTCTCCGTCTTGTCGTTGGATAGCGTTTCGGAACGAATCTGCACGGTCGCTCCGGCGCCGTTGCCGACGATCACCACCGTTTCGGGGTTCTCGCCCAGCGTTTGCCGGAAGACTTCCTCCACCTGGCTCACCTGAACTGGGCCCGTCCCGCCTACGGCGGGCAGTGACATCGTGGTGCCGCCGTTGAAGTCGATACCAAATGTGAAGCCGCGTAACACGATACTGACGATCGCGATCGCCACGATGGTTCCGCTGATGCCGTACCACAGCCGGCGGCGGCCAATGACCTCGAACGCGCCAGTACCGGTGTAGAGCCGCGACAGGAAACTGTGGCGCGGCAGCGTTTCGTCATGGGTCGGGCGGACGACGGTTGCGGTGTCGTCGCTGATTTCAACGGCAGTCGTCTTGTCGGCCATCTCGCTACCCCCGTCCCGTAAGTTGGGCTGCCCGCCGTTCGCGCGCGACCTGTTGCACCGCCCCCAGGCCGTTGTAGGCGGGCTTGGCCAGCGCCGTGGACCTGGATGCTTGGTACACCAGCGGCCAGGTCACCAGGAACACCACGACGATGTCGAGGATCGTGGTGAGGCCCAGGGTGAACGCGAATCCCTTCACCTGCCCGATCGCCAGGAAATACAGCACCGCAGCGGCCAAGAACGTCACCGCGTTACCCGACACGATGGTCTTGCGGGCCCGCGCCCAACCACGAGGAACTGCCGATCGGAACGAAGGGCCTGCGCGGATCTCGTCGTTGATGCGTTCGAAGAACACCACGAACGAGTCGGCCGTCGTACCGATACCAATGATCAAACCTGCGATACCTGCCAAGTCGAGGGTGTAGTTGATATACCGGCCAAGTAGCACCAGGATTGCGAAAACCATTGCGCCGGAAGCTACTAGCGACAAGGCGGTCAGCAACCCCAACACTCGGTAATAGATCAGCGAGTACAGCAACACCATCGCCAGTCCGATGGCGCCCGCGATCAGGCCCGCGTGCAGCGACGTCAATCCCAGTGTCGCCGAGACGGTTTGGGCTTCTGATGATTCGAACGACAACGGCAGCGAGCCGTATTTGAGGACGTTGGCGAGCTGGCGTGCCTGGGCACTGGTGAATTCACCGTGGATTTGGGTCCGGCCGCCTGGGATGGCTTCCTCGATCCGCGGTGCGCTCACTACCTGGGAGTCCAACGTGAACGCGGTTTGGGTACCGATGTGCGATGCGGTGAAATCCGCCCAGGTGTCTGCGGCCGCACTCTTGAACTGCAGGTCGATGACGTAGTTGGCGTTTTGTTGGTTGAACCCGGAGCTGGCGTTCGCGATCTGGTCGCCGGCGATGATCGACGGCGCCAACAGGTAGGCATCTTTGTGGTCCTTGTCGCACGTCACCAGCGGCAGGTTGGGGTCGTCGTTGCCGGCCAGAATGTCTTCCTGGAAGCATCGGCTGGCTTCGTACTGCAAGGCCAGGAACTGCACACCCTTATTCGTGCTCTGGCGCCACTCTCTTTCCTTGGCGATCCGCTCGGCCAGATCCTTACGCGGATCAGCTGGCCCGGGCTGCACCGGAGCGGGCGGCGCCGGCGTGGCCGGCGGCGGTGTCGGTGCGGGCTGGCCCGGTGTGGGCGGCGGATCTAGCGGATACGGCCGCGGCTGCGCCGGAGGTGCCAGCTGGTCGGGTAGAGGCAAGTCGCCTGGCATGGGCAACCCGGCGTCGCCGCCCGACGGAAGCCCGGGGGCCTGCCCACCGGCGGCGGGGCCGTTGCCCGG
>NZ_JBATXN010000235.1:0-10959 GCF_049673265.1 Mycobacterium sp.
GCCGCGGGGTCGACATGGTGGTCGATCCGGTCGGCGGCGACCGGTTCACTGATTCGCTGCGCTCGCTTGCTCCAGGCGGGCGGCTGCTGGTGATCGGGTTTACCGGCGGCGAAATACCCACGGTGAGGGTGAATCGGCTGCTGCTCAACAACATTGACGTCGTCGGTGTCGGCTGGGGAGCTTGGGCAGGTACCCATCCCGGTGCGCTGACCGCGCAATGGGCCGACCTCGAGCGGCTGCTCGCCTCGGGTCGGCTGGCTGCTCCGCAACCGGTGATCTACCCGCTGGACGAGGCCGCCGCCGCGATTGCATCGCTGGAAAACCGCACCGCCAAAGGGAAAGTCGTCCTCCGCGTTCGCGACTAGCTCGCAAACACCCTCGTCGGCGCCGATGGGCAGCCGAGTGCATCAGACCGCTTCGGCGGCGTCGGTGCTAACGGATGGGAAGACACCTCGGCGGCACCGCCATGACTAAAAGCATGAACTGTGGGCATCGGAAGCGGTGCGTTTGCTCTCCATCGACGCAGAGGTAGAACGCCCTCGAATCGTTGGCATCCCGGACGTAGTTAATCCCGGCAATGTCAGGACAAATGATGTCTGCATTCTGGGGAATCTGCGGCTCCGCGTGCGCAACACCCGGGCTTACCACGGTCACCCACCCGAGGCCGACAACGGCGGCAGCCCGTCTAATCGTGGCCGACACGAACATTCCTTATCATCCCTCCCAGCACGGGTGGCTGGTCAAGGGCCTTTCGGCCCTGAGTGATCGACTAGCGCCACCCGCGGTCCCGCCGACGTGTGCAGGACCCTTGTGCCGGGACAAAACAAAAAGTAATGTCACTTTCAGTTCTGCCCTCGTCGCCGATGCTGTCGTAACCCTGGAGCCGTCATGGAATCCTTCATTCACCTGCGCAAAGGCAGGACACCGCGCCGGCTCCATGCTGATCTCGACGGGTTGAAGGACGACGAACTGGGCCGCGGTGGATTTACCGGTCGAACCGCCAACATGTACCGCCGCCACGACCCCACCGCGTACCGGTCGCAGGGTCCGCTGCGCCCCATCGACGTGCTGTCCAGCGATCTCAAGCCGAGCGACGCCACCGATGCCAACGGCGGGCCGCTGTTGATGTTCGCCAACGCAGACTGCCGCATCTCACTATCCAGCCGGCAGGCGCCGATGCCGTTCTACACCCGACACGTCGACGGTGATCTGCTCTGCTTTGTGCACCAGGGCACGGGTCTCCTGGAGACCGAGTTCGGGCCGCTGCCCTACCGTGCGGGCGACTGGGTGTACGTCCCCAAGGCATGCACCTGGCGCCAAGTGCCTGACGCCGAATCCACGTGGCTGATGATCGAGGCCAGCGATGAGTTCCGCGTCCCGCCAGCCGGTTCGCTGGGCCGGCATTTCCCCTTTGACCCCTCGCAGGCCGTCATCCCCGAGCCAGAGCCGCTAGAGGACGACGGGCGCGACGAGTACGAGGTCCGGCTCGTCCACGAGGGCGGCCCGACAACGCTGTTCTACCAACACAATCCGCTCGACGTCGAAGGGTGGCGCGGCGACAACTTCGCGTTCACCTTCAATATCGGCGACTACAACGTGATCACCTCCGACAGCGTCCACTTGCCGCCGACCGTGCACCTGTTCATGCAAGCCACCGGCGTCTACGTGATGAACTTCCTGCCCAAGCCCGCCGAAGGTGTTGCGGGCACCGAACGCACACCGTGGTATCACCGCAACGTGGACTACGACGAGATCGCGTTCTTCCACGGCGGTTCGCTCTATGGCATACCGATGCCACCGGGGCTGATTAGCCATGCGCCACAAGGGGTTCACCACGGCGCGCCGGAGAAGGCGCGCGACCGGGCCCGCCGTAAGTTCGACGAATACTCCCGCGTCGACTGGCAAGTGATCGCCGTCGACACCCGTCGGCGACTGACCCCGTCAGCCGAGGTGCTGGCCCACGACCTAGGACAGCACTCATGACGACAGCGATCAAGCACGACTACGACCGCATCCCCTATCTCGTTGCGTTCGAGAACAATTCGAGCGTCCGGGACGTTTACGGTGGGCTGGCCGAGATCACCGTGCTGGAAAGCTATTTGCTCAAGCCGAAAGACAAGCAGTCCGACACCGCGCTGGTGTTCATGCATCCGATCGGCGGCGGTGCATACCTGCCGATGATCAATGCGCTGGCCCGGGCCGGTCACCACGTCATCTACTGCAACAGCCGGTTCCGCGGCACCGATTCGGCGTTGCTGATGGAGAAGGTGGTCGAGGACCTCGGCGCGGCGATCAAGGACGCCAAGGAACGTCTGGGCTATCAGAAGGTGGTGCTCGCCGGCTGGAGCGGCGGCGGTTCGCTGTCGGTGTTTTATCAGCAGCAGGCGCAGCACCCGACGATCACGTCGGGCCCGTCAGGTGACGGGCCCGATCTGACCAAGCTTGATCTGCCCGCCGCCGACGGCATCATGCTGCTGGCGGCACACATCAGCCGGCACGGCACGCTGACCGAATGGCTGGATGCGTCGATTCTCGACGAGGCCGACCCCACCAACCGCGACCCGGAACTGGACCTTTACAACCCGGACAACCCCAATCAACCGCCCTACAGTGAAGAGTTCCTAGCCCGCTATCGGCAAGCACAGATCAGCCGCAACCGCCGAATCACCACCTGGGTCAAAGCCAAACTGGCCGAACTCAAAGCCGACGGCCGTCCCGATGACGAGTTCGGATTCGTCGTGCACGGCACGATGGCCGACCCGCGGTGGCTGGATCCGAACGTCGATCCGAACGAACGCACTCCGGGAACCTGCTATCTGGGCGATCCTCAAGTGGTGAACATGAGCCCGGTCGGCCTGGCCCGGTTTTCCACCTTGCGCAGTTGGCTCTCGCAATGGAGCTACGACGATGCGCACGGCGATGGGGTGGCCTGCGGCCAGGACATCGCGGTGCCGGCCTTGGTGATCGGCAATCTGGCCGACGACGCCTGCACCCCCAGCCACACCCGACGGCTGTTCGAGGCGATTGGCCATCCCGATAAAGAGATCCACGAAATCTCCGGCGCCACACACTATTACGCTGGCCCGGATCAACGTGACAAGCTGCGGGCTGCCGTCGAGGTCGTCACCGACTGGTTAGTCCGGCACAACTTCGCGAGCAAAGAATGACTGTTCCCACGGGACCGCTGGACGGCATCCGTGTGCTCGAGCTCGGCACGCTGATCGCCGGTCCGTTCGCCGGCCGGCTGCTCGGCGACATGGGCGCCGAGGTCATCAAGGTGGAGCCACCGGGCGCACCGGATCCCTTGCGGACATGGGGGCAGGCCGAAGTCGACGGGCACCGCGTCTTCTGGACGGTGCATGCGCGCAACAAAAAGGCCATCACGTTGGACCTGCGCCGCCCGCGCGGCCGTGAGCTGTTCTTGGATCTGGTCGAGAAATCCGACATCGTAGTGGAGAACTTCCGGCCCGGCACCCTGGAGAAGTGGAACCTGGGTTACGACGTTCTCAGCCAACGCAACTCGGGCATCATCTTGGTTCGGGTATCGGGCTACGGGCAGACCGGGCCCGACGCACACAAGGCCGGTTATGCCTCGGTGGCCGAAGCAGCCAGCGGGCTGCGGCATCTCAACGGTTTCCCCGGTGGACCACCGCCCCGGCTGGCACTGTCGCTCGGCGACAGCCTGGCCGGCATGTTCGGCGCTCAGGGTGCGCTCGCCGCGCTGTATCGCCGTAGCGTCACCGGCCACGGCCAGGTCGTCGACGTCGCGTTGAACGAATCATGCTTGGCAGTGCAGGAATCCACGATCCCGGATTACGACGCCGGCGGTGTAGTACGCGGTCCGTCCGGCACTCGTCTGGAGGGCATCGCACCGTCGAACATCTACCGCAGCGCCGACGGCTCCTGGGTGGTGATCGCGGCAAACCAGGACACCGTGTTCGCGCGACTGTGCCGAGCGATGGGCCGTCCGGAACTGGCCTCCGATGACCGGTTCGCCACCCACGGCGCCCGCGGCCGCAACCAGGACGAACTGGACAAAATCATCGGCGACTGGGCCGCCGAGCGCGGGCCCAGCGAGATCATCGAAACCCTGTCCGCCGCAGGTGTGATCGCGGGCCCGATCAACACCGTCGCCGAAGTGGTCAACGATCCGCAGTTGCGCGCCCGCGACATGCTCGTCGAGCACTACGACGAGCGGCTCGCGCGGCCGGTCTTGGGTCCCGGAGTCGTGCCGGTGCTCTCGGAATCTCCGGGCAGTGTTCGCAACGCCGGCCCGGCGCGCCCCGGACAACACAACGACGACGTCTACATCGGGTTGCTCGGCAAGACCAACGAGGAACTCGACGAGCTGCGCGCCGAGGAGGTGCTATGACCCACGTGGATATTCGCGAGGTGTCGCTGCGTGACGGGTTACAAATCGAAAAGCCAATCCCGTTGTCGGCCAAGCTGGAACTGCTGGCAGCCGTTGCCGCGACGGGGGTGCGCGAGGTGGAGGCCACCGCGTTCGTTTCCCCCTCGAAGGTGCCGTCGATGGCCGATGCCGCCGAGCTCGCGGCTGAGTTGCGCCACTACCCCGACATCGAGTTCTCCGCGCTGGTGGCGAGCCCCAATGGTGCCAGGCGGGCCGTCGCGGCCGGCCTGCGTTCGATCGAATACGTGGTGTCGCCCAGCGACGCATTCAGTGCGGCCAATGTCGGGCGCAGCAGTCAAGAGGCCACCGATCAGATCGACGAGATCGTCGCGATCGCCCACGACAGCGACGTCACCGTCGAGGTCATCGTCGCCACCGCATGGGACTGTCCGTTCGAGGGGCCCACTCCGGCCCAGCGCGTCGTCGACATCGCCGCGACAGCGCGCGATCGCGGCGTCGACAGATTCTCTATAGCCGACACCATCGGAACCACCACCCCGGGAAGAGTGAGTTCGCTCATCGCACAGCTGCGTCCGGTGATCGGCGGACTTCCGCTGGGCGGACATTTCCATAACACCCGCGGTGCCGGGCTGGCCAGCGCGTACGCCGCAGTCAGCTCCGGCGTCACCCGACTGGATGCATCGGTCGGCGGGCTGGGTGGCTGTCCGTTCGCTCCCGGCGCCACCGGCAACATCGCCACCGAGGACCTGGTGTACCTGCTACGCGACAGCGGCATTGACGTCGACATCGACCTGCAGGCTGCTATCAACGCAGCCGACGTGGCGAGATCAGCTGTGGGCCATGACTTGCCGGGTGCCCTGTTGCGATCCGGTGACCGGATCAGGAACTGATGCCGACCGACCGTTTGACTACCAAGGGCCGCCAGACGCAGGCGGCGATCGAGCAGGCTGCCCGAAAGTTGTTCGCCGAGCGCGGCTTTCACGGCACGACGCTGGCCGACATCACCTCGGCGGCCGGAAAGTCTGCGGCGGTGTTCTACCGATATTTCGCCGACAAGGAAGATCTCCTGGCCGCGTTAGCCGAGTCATTCCTGCACGACGTCGTGACCGCCTCCGGGTCGGACCTGCACCTGCCGGACTCCCCCGACGACGACGCGTTTTTCACCTCGGTGGTCACCGGTTACTGGAACATGTTCAAGCAGAACATCGGCATCATGATTGCGATGGCGCAACTGGCAGCGACCCAGCAGCGGTTTGCCGCGGTCCAAAACGAATTCCGGCGGTTCGGCATGGACATCGTCGCGGCCTCAGTGCGACGCGCTCAACAGCACGGCTACGCATCCGACCTCAACCCCGAGCACATCGCGGCCGCGATCGCGTTGTTGTTCGAGAACTTCACAACGGTGTTCGTCGGCCCATCTGGACTCGGCATCGAGATCAGCGACGAAGACGCCATCGCGACATTGTCAACGGTTTGGAAGAAAACCCTGTACGGCGTGTAAGGAGCAGAACAATGGATTTCACCTTGCCAGAACACCTTCCGGGGTTGCTCGCCGACATGGACGCGTTCATCGAGCATGAGATCGCCCCGCTGCAGGCCGAGCACATGCAGTACTTCGATCAGCGTCGCGAACACGCCCGCACGGATTGGGACAACGACGGCATCCCGACCCCGGAGTGGGAGGATCTGCTCTCCGAGATGCGCCGGCGCGCCGACAAGGCCGGCTGGCTGCGCTACGGGCTACCGGCGTCGCTGGGTGGCCGCGACGGCACCAACGTCGATATGGCCGTGATCCGGGAGCATCTGGCGCACAAGGGTCTTGGCCTGCACAACGACTTGCAGAACGAGTCGTCGATCGTCGGGAACTTCCCGCAGGTGATCATGATGGAGCGCTTCGGTACCGACGCGCAACGCGCCCTGTGGTCGGAGGCCCTGATCACCGGGGAACGCTCGATGGCCTTCGGGCTCACCGAGCCGCGGCACGGCTCCGATGCCACGTGGCTGGAAACGCACGCCAAACCCGATGGTGACGAGTGGGTGATCAACGGTTCCAAGCGGTTCAACACCGGCGTGCACCGTGCCACGCATGACTTGATCTTCGCCCGCACATCCGGCGAGGCGGGCCAAGCTCGGGGCATCACCGCGTTCTTGGTCCCGACCGACACCAGCGGATTTAGCGTCCCGTATTACTGGTGGACGTTCAACATGCCCACCGATCACGGCGAAGTCGAGCTGAATGATGTGCGGGTGCCCGCCGATGCGGTACTCGGTGAGGTCGATCGCGGGCTGGAGGTTGCGCAAACGTTTTTGCACGAGAACCGAATTCGGCAAGCCGCCAGTAGTCTGGGTGCGGCGCAGTACTGCATCGATCGAGCCGCCGAATATGCCGGAGAACGGACGGTTTTCGGCAAACCGCTGGCGGTCAATCAGGCCGTGCAGTGGCCGTTGGCGGAGCTACAGACCGAGGCCCAGATGGTGCGACTGCTGGTGCAGTACGCGGCCTGGCACTTGGATCGCGACCACCACATGGAGGTGTCCGACAAGGTATCGATGGCCAACTATCGCGCGAATCGACTGGTCTGCGACGCCGCCGATCGCGCTATGCAGGTCTTCGGCGGCCTGGGCTATAGCCGTCACGAGCCGTTCGAGCACATCTACCGTCACCATCGCCGGTATCGGATCACCGAGGGCGCCGAGGAGATTCAGATCCGTCGGGTGGCGCAGCGGCTGTTCAATTTCGGCAAAAAGTGACTCTGCACGACAGCTTGCCCGCGGTGTTGGGCCCGATGCTGGGCGGCAACGTCGGGATCGACAACTTGCGCGCGTTGACCGGTGGCGCCAGCCGAACAACGTGGGCATTCGACGCCGTCACCGGCGAGGCCCGCCGGTCACTGATCTTGCGTATCGGGCCGCCCGACGACGTGCACGCCGGAATGGAGCTGGAAGCCCGTGCCCAGGGCGCCGCCGCGGCCAGCGGCGCGCCGGTCCCCCACGTTTTGGTTGCCGACGATTCGCCTGCGGCACTGGGTAATCCGTTTTTGATCTGTGACGAGATCAAAGGCGAGACGATCGTCCGGCGCATTCAGCGCACGCTCGATAAAGATGGAGGGGCAGCCGGCCGGGCACGGCTACTGCGGCAGTGCGCGCAGGCGCTGGCGGCCATCCACCGGGCCGACTCGAACCTCCCCGGGTTGACTCACGTGGACCAACTCGACGAATGGCGCGGACGACTCGATGCCATGAGCGACACCACCGCCACCTTCGAGTGGGCCTTTCGATGGCTCGCCGCCAACCGGCCCACGCCGTCGCCCACCGTGCTGGTGCACGGCGATTATCGGATGGGCAACCTCATCGTCGACGGTTCCACGCTGGCCGCGGTGCTGGACTGGGAGCTGGTGCAGATCGGCGAGGCCTACGAAGACCTGGCCTGGTTCTGCATCCGCGCCTGGCGATTCGGCGCGCCGGTCAGCCGCGCCGCCGGCGGCTTAGGCAGTGTCGAGGATTTTCTGTGCGCCTACGAGCAGGCCGGCGGGGCGACCATCGACCGGGAGGCGTTTCACTGGTGGTTGGTTCTGGCCACGCTGCGCTGGGGGGTCATCTGCCGCTACCAAGCCGAGCGTCACTTGAGCGGGCAGAACCGCTCGGTGGAACTGGCGGCGATCGGCCGTCGCGTCTGCGAGACCGAATGGGACCTGCTCAACTTGCTCGACAACGCCGCGCTGCAGACCGGTTGACCCTAAGATTCCGCTGTGGTCACTCCTGATGATGCAATCGACGCGATCCGTGGCACCGGCGGGGCTCAGCCCGGCCAACGGGCGTTGCATGCCAAGGGCAAGCTCTACCGCGGGACCTTCACTGCCACCGACGAGGCCGCCCGACTCTCCCGCGCCGCACACCTGAGCGGTGCGGCTGTGCCCGCGCTGATCCGGTTTTCCAATGGCACAGGCAATCCGGCGGCGCGAGACAATGCGCCCGGAATACGTGGAATGGCCGTGAAGTTCACGCTGCCAGACGGGTCGACCACAGACGTATCAACGCAAACTGCAAGGCTTTTCGCGTCCAGCACACCCGACGGCTTCGTGGCTCTACTGCGCGCGATGCGTCCCGGTATTACCACGCCGCTGCGTCTCGCCGGCTACATCGCCACCCATCCCGGCTTCTTCGGCGCGTTGCCGATATTGCGCGCCGCCAACAGAGTCCCGGCAAGCTACGCGACCATTCAGTACTACGGGTTGCACGCCTTCCGCTGGATCGCCGCCGACGGCAGCACGCGATTCGTTCGGTACCAGTTAGTTCCGGCCGCCAGCGAAGAGTTTCTGCCGCCCCGGATCGCGGCCGAGAGAAGCGCAGATTTTTTGATCGACGAGCTCGACGAGCGCCTGGCGTCGGAACCGGTCCGGTTCTCCTACCAAGTCCAGGTCGCGGCGGACGGCGATTCGACCGTCGATCCGTCCAAACCGTGGCGCAGCACCCAGACCGTCACGGTCGGCACCCTCGATATCACCGGCGTCGACACCGAACGCGAGCATGGCGACGACATCGTCGTGTTCGACCCCATGCGCGTCACCGACGGCATCGAAGCCTCGGATGATCCGGTGCTGCGATTCCGCTCGCTCGCCTACTCGGCGTCGGTGAAGCTACGCACCGGAGTAGATCGCGGTCCCGAGGCACCCGCGACCTGATGACGTCCGGACATGGCCGTCCGACTGCGGCTGAACTTGTCGCCGCGGTCGCCGAATTCCTCGAGACCGATGTCCGCGAGTCGACGAGCGGCCAGGTCAATTTCCATGCCCGCGTCGCGGCGAACGTGCTGCGCATCGTGGAGCGCGAATTGCTCGCCGGTTCGGCCGACGATGTCACCGATGCCCTCGCCGAGGCCGGGTTTGACGACGAAGCGCAGCTGGCTGCCGCCATCCGGGCGGGAGAGCTGGACGGCACCAGCGACCAGCTGAAATCGGCGCTGCGTGCGCTGGTCAGCCACCGTCTCTCCGTTGCGCACCCCGGTTACCAGGACGAATAGAGAGACACGCCATGCCCGCTGCCGAAGTCATCGTCGACGTGGCCGATCAACTGTTCGCGGCGATCGAGCGGAGCGACGAGGCCGCGCTTGAGCAGCTCTTCGACGACGACATCGCGGTATGGCGGGTCGGGGCCCGCCGCGACAACGACAAAGAGCGAGCGCTGAAGGTGCTGCGCTGGTTCATCGGCGTCACCACGCAACGCCGCTACGAGATCCTCGACCGGCAGCTGTTCCACGGTGCCGTCAGCGGATTCGTCCAGCAGCACATCCTGCACGCCACCGGCCACGACGGCGCATTGATCGCTTTGCGGGTGTGCATCGTGATTAAGTTGGGAGACAACTCCCTGATCAGCCGTATCGACGAGTACTTCGACCCAGCCGAGCTCGCCCCGCTGATGAGCTAGCCGGACAACGGAGGAGGAGCGGCGCAGATGACCCGCGACGTCGACGATGCAGAGCGAAGCGATGAGGAGGAGCGGCGCAGATGACCACGGTGGAAACGCTGCTGAACGACCCTGACACCGCAGGTGTGTGGAACCTCGTTGCCGATCGATCCACGATCGGCTTCAAGATCAAGAACATGTGGGGCCTGATCAGCGTCAAAGGCCAGTTCACCGACTTCAACGCCGACGGCCAGATCACCGGCAAAGGTGCGATCTTCGGCCGCCTGGACATCCAGGCGGCGTCGTTGCGTACCGGAATCGGCAAACGCGACGAGCACCTGCGGTCGGCCGATTTCTTCGATGTCGAGCGCTTTCCGCAGATCAGCGTGGAGGTCACCGCGGTCCAACCGACCACCGGTAACGCCGCTGATTTGCAGGCGACGTTGAGCATCAAGGGGGTCACCGCGCCGGTGCAGCTACCGGTACGTGTCATCGTGCTCGACGATGGCTCGGTGCGGTTATCGGCGAAAACCGAGGTCGACAGGGCCCAGTTCAACCTCGACTGGAACCGGGTCGGCATGATCGGCGAGACGGCCACAGCTTCGGCAGACATGTACTTCGTGCGGGCGCCGCGGTAGCGGCGCGGCGAGCCTGCTAGCAGCCCGCATCGTCGCCGGGCAGTACCATCTGCACCGTGTCTGCCACCAGCCCGCTGCGGGTCCTCGTCTACAGCGACAACGCCAAGACCCGACAGGACGTCATGCTGGCGTTGGGCAAGCGGGTGCACCCGGATTTGCCCGAGCTCAGCTACGTCGAAGTGGCCACTGGTCCGGTGGTCATCCAGCAGGTAGACGCCGGAAACGTCGATCTGGCCATCCTGGACGGCGAAGCCACCCCAGAAGGCGGGATGGGCATCGCAAAGCAGCTGAAAGACGAGATTGCACAGGGGCCGCCGATCGTGGTGCTCACCGGGCGGCGCGATGATGCCTGGCTGGCCAGCTGGTCACGGGCCGAGGCAGCGGTCTCGCACCCGATCGACCCGATCAGGCTGAGCCGGACGGTGCTGGAGTTGCTGCGTCCTGCTGTGCATTAGCTGACCATCGGATCCTGAGCGCCACCTGTCAGCGCCGTCGTGCGGAGCTGGATGAACGCTGCGGCAACGCCACCCCTTCGCCTGCCGAGAA
>NZ_JBATXN010000236.1:0-4677 GCF_049673265.1 Mycobacterium sp.
GGCAACCGGGTGGCCAGGCCCACTACCGCGATGTCGACCCGCTCGACCGGCCCGCTGCGCGTCCAGTCGGTGTCGTCGACTGCCGCGTCGTCCTCGAAGGGGTCGCCCTCGACGATCCAGGTGGCCAGCGATTCGATGGTCGGATGCTCGAAGGCGGCCGCGATCGACACCGTGACCCCGGTGCGGTCCTCGATGTCGGCGGCCATCGCCACCGCATCGCGCGACGACAGGCCTAATTCGACCATCGGCGTGGCTTCGTCGATGCCGTCGGGTGACTGCCCGACCGCATTGCCGATCCAGTTGCGCAGCCACTGCCGCACCTCGGCGACCGTCATGTCGGTGCGCGCGGGTTTACCGGCGGGCTCAGCGGCTTCGGCCGACGATGCTTGGGAATCGGTGTCTAAGTCAGTCATATTCGCCGTCAGTCAGCCTCGTCGGGGAATGAGTTCGGGGATGCGGTGCCTCGGCGCAGGGTGCCGTCCAGGTAGGCGGTGCGGCAGGCGCGGCGCCCGATCTTGCCGCTGGAGGTCCGCGGGATCGCCCCGGACGACACCAGCAGCACGTCGCGCACGGTCACCCCGTGCCGGACCGCGATGGCCGTGCGGATGTCGTCGGCGATCGGCTGATGGTCGAGCTTGTGCGTACCGGTGGCCCGCTCGCTGACGATCACCAGCTGCTCGGAGGTGTCATCGGGGTCGTATTTCAAGCCGGCGTGCGGGTTGTCGAACACCTCGGCGGGTAGCTGGTTCAGCGGCACCGAGAAGGCGGCCACGTAGCCGGCTCGCAGCGCCCGGCTGGATTCCTGCGCCGAGTACTCGAGGTCCTGCGGGTAGTGGTTGCGGCCGTCGACGATGACGAGGTCCTTCACCCGGCCGGTGATGTACAGGTCGCCCTCGTGGTAGGTGCCGAGGTCGCCGGTGCGCACCCACAGCCCGTCATCGGGAGCCCCGTCGGCGTGCGACGGGTCGGTGCGCGACTTGAGGATGTTCTTGAAAGTCTCGGTGGTCTCTTCGTCCCGGTTCCAATAGCCGGCGCCCATGTTGTTGCCGTGCAGCCAGACCTCACCGATGTGGCCGTCCGGCAGCTCGCTGGCCGTCTCGGGGTCGACGATGGTCGTCCACTGGTCGACGCCGATCTTGCCGGCGGAGGCTTGCGCAACACCGTTCTCCGCATCGGCGGCCACCTCGACGAACCGCTTGTTGTTCAGCGCTTCCCGGTCGACGTGCACGATCTTGGGCTTGTCCGCCATCGGGGTGGTGGAGACGAACAGGGTCGCCTCGGCCAGGCCGTAGGACGGCTTGATCGCCTTTTCCTGGAACCCGTAGGGCCCGAACGCTTCGTTGAACTTGCGGATCGACGACGCCGACACCGGCTCGCTGCCGTTGAGGATGCACTTGACCTTGCTCAGGTCCAGCGGCGGGTCGCCCTCCTTGGGCAGCCCGCGCAGTGCGGCGTGTTCGAACGCGAAGTTCGGCGCGGCGGAGATGGAACCACCGGTGTCGCCCTCCTTCGCGGCCAGCTGGCGAATCCACCGGATGGGTCGGCGGACGAACGCGGCCGGTGTCATGAAGGTGTTCTGGTAACCGACCACCGATGACAGCAGGATGGTGATCAGGCCCATGTCGTGGAAGAAGGGCAGCCACGAGACGCCGAAATCGCCTTCCTCACCTTCCAGTGCGTGAATCACCTGCACCACGTTGGTCGGCAGGTTCAGATGAGTGATCATGACGCCGGTCGGGGTGCGGGTGGAGCCGGAGGTGTACTGCAGGTAGGCGACGGTGTCGTGCTGGGCCGGGATGATCTCCCAGGTGGAGGCGACGTCGTTGGGTACCGCGTCGACGGCGATGACGCGCGGCCGCTCCTTGGCCGGGCGGCTGCGGAAGAACTTGCGAACCCCTTCGGCGGAGTCGCTGGTGGTCAAGATCGCCGACGGGCTGCAGTCGTCCAACACCGCATGCAGACGTCCGACGTGGCCCGGCTCGGACGGGTCGAACAGCGGTACCGCGATCCGGCCGGCGTACAAGACGCCGAAAAACGCGACGAGATAGTCCAGGTTCTGCGGGCACAGGATCGCGATCCGGTCACCGGGCTGGGTGACCTGCTGCAGCCGAGCACCGACCGCGCGGTTGCGGGCGCCGAACTCGGCCCACGAAATCTCGCGGGCGATGCCGTCGCGTTCGGTGGAGTAGTCCAGGAAGCGGTACGCGAGCCGGTCGCCACGCACCCGCGCCCACTTCTCGACGTGACGGACCAGGTCGGTGTTCTCCGGAAACCTGATCTTGCCGTTCACGATGAACGGGTTGTGGTACGGCACGCCACTCTCCTGTCACACAGTTCTAGGTCGGTTCACATCTATATGGGCTGCACCGACGGCTCGGGGTCGGCCAGCGGAACTTCGCACATTCGCCCGCTCTGCAATCCGCGACGCATCGACGCGTTGGGCCGACCACAGCTGTTCTTAAATTCCTCTTAATGTTAGTGGCCGGTGCGCCGCGAACCAAATCCGAAGGTACCGCTTGACGCAACTGTGACCACCGCAGCGGGGCCGTGTCGTAAGGCCCGTTACCCGTGTTTCGGGTGTGGCGCGTTCTGGATCTCATCGTGCGCCCAGTTCAATGTCCACTCGGTGGACGGCTGCCCATCCAAACTCCAGAACTGGGTGGTCGCATACAGCGCGTGAACCGGCTGGCCGGCGCCGCCGGCCAGCACATCCAGCGTCTTAGGCAGGTTGGCCAGGCTGAACGCGTCCTGCGGGGCAGCGCAGATCAGGTCACCGGCGCCGCAGATTTCGTTGGTCTTGCTGCCCAGCGTGCCGAACCCGCCCGGCCGCGGGCCGGTCATCGTCAACCCGAGTCCGGATAACACCGGCACCTCCTGCAGGGTGATCTCGGCGCCCTCGCCCGGCGGATTGGGTCCGAGCTCCTGGCCCACCCCCTGCTGGCGACGGCCGTCAGCGATCAACGTCACACCGAGCACCAGGTCGTCGTCGACGGGTCCACGGCCATTCCCGACGTCGCTGGCGATGTCGCCGGCGATCACCGCCCCCTGCGAGAAGCCGACCAGCACATAGCTGGTCAACGGGCACTTGGCGTTCATGTCGGTCATTGCCTTGACCGCGGCGCGGGTGCCCTCGGCCCGGCTGTCGTTGTAGGACATCTGGGTGTCGCCGCTCAGCGGGTTGTGGAACTGCGCGGTGTAGGGGACGGTGTACGTCTCGACCCGGCTGGAGTTGAACTGCTGGCTGATCGTCCGGGTGACGTTGAGCAACAACGCGTTCGGGAAATCGATCGGGTTGAGCGGATTGTCCTGCAGCGACGACTCCCAGGTGCCGGGCACCGCGATCAGCTGCACGTCGGGGCAGCTGGCGTCCTGAAAGGCTGGCCGCGGCTTGTGGGGGCGGGCCGCACTGCTGGTCGGCGGGACGATGCTGGGCGGCACCGCGCTCGGTGGAGTTTTCGGTTGCCGCAGGATGGTGACCACCGCATAGATGACCAGCGCCACCACCAGCGCCGTCGCGCAGGCGGCGATCAACGCCAGGGTGCGGTGGCGCTTACGCCGAGAATTACGCCGGGAATTAACAGCCATGGTCTCCTGCTAGCAGAGTCGTTCGGTCACACAGTCGACTCATTCGACAGCGGGCAGCCTCAATTGGCTGCTGCACTTTCTATCACGGTACCGGGTCGCGGCACCGGCTCGGAGTTCGCTGACCCGCCAGGACAGCCGGGCGGGCGACCTAGCGGATCGCGCCGACGATGTCGCCAGACATTGCGCCCAGCTGGGCGCCCCAGGAGCCCCAGTCATTGCTGCCGCCGGTGGGGAAGTCGAAGTGGCCGTTGTGGCCGCCACTGTTGCGGTACTGCTGGTAGAAGAACCGGCTGTTACCCATCGCCTCGCCGGCTTGGCCGATCATCGCGGCGGCATCGCCGCCCATGTTGGTCGGACTCCAAACCCAGACCCGAGAGTTGTTCTGCGCCAGCAGCCCGGCGTGCACCCATGGGTCGTGCCATTTCCACCGACCGAGCTGCGGGGCTCCCCACATGCCGTTGCCGTCGATGCCGCCGAATTGCTGCATACCGGCCAGGATCGCGCCATTGGTCGTGGTGTTCGACGGGTACAGGAAGCCTGACAGCGAACCGGCGAAGCCAAAACGGTCGGGGTGGAAGCAGGCCAGGGCCATCGCCCCGTAGCCGCCCTGGGATGCACCGACAACCCCGTGGCCGCCGGGAGCCAGGCCCTTGTTGGCGGCCAGCCAGTCCGGCAACTCGGTGGACAGGAATGTCTCCCACTGCTTGCTGCCGTCCTGCTCCCAGTTGGTGTACATGCTGAACGCGCCGCCGGCCGGTGCCGCCACCGAGATCCCCTTACCGGCCAGGGTGTTCATCGCGTTGCCCGCGGTCACCCAGTTGCTGACGTCCGGCGCGGCGTTGAACGCGTCCAGCAGATAGACGGCGTGCGGACCGCCCGCCATGAAGGCCACCGGGATGTCGCGGCCCATCGCCGCCGACGGCACCATCAGCGTCTCGTAACCTGCGGCACGGGCAGACCCGGTGTGGACCGCGCCTGCGACCCCGAGCGTCAATACGGCGGCGCAAAGCAGCCGTAGCAGCATGGACAGACTCCTCATAATGACCTCACTCGTCGCTCGACCACCAACCCAGAGACCCCACAGATCGCCCC
>NZ_JBATXN010000237.1:0-4947 GCF_049673265.1 Mycobacterium sp.
AGTTCGACACCGAGCCCGTCGTCACCGCTCCGGTAGACGTGGAATCGGCGCTGGCAACACCGTTGGTCGCCGTGGCCGCCGACTTGGTCGGCGTGGCCGCCGCCGCGCTGGCCCGCTCGGTCGAGCATGCGAAGTCACGACAGCAGTTCGGCAAGCCGATCGGGGCCTTCCAGGGCATCAAGCACGCGTTGGCCGACAACTACGTCGCCGTCGAGCGCGCCCGCAGTCTCACCTACGCGGCAGCGGCGCGCCTCGACGATCCAGCGACCTCGCCCTCGGCCGGCTGGACCGCTGCGGCGCTGGCCAAAGCAGCAGCATCCCAGGCGGCGGTCGGCTGCGCACGCACCGGCGTTCAGGTCCACGGCGCTTTGGGGCAGACCTGGGAACACGACATGCACTTATATCTTCGGCACGCGTGGCAAGGCGCCTCGACGCTGGGAGACAGTCGCGCGCTTTACCACGCAGTGGGACGCCGCGTGGTCGGAGGTGGCCAATGACGCGCACCGACGTCGACGTGGTCGCCGAGTATGCAGCCTGGCTGACGGACTTTCTGCCGGACGACTACTACGACCGTTACCGCGAGTATCGCTGGGACCTCGGCCTGCGGCGTGGGTATCAGCGCGCGGCGTTCGAGGCGGGCTGGTTGCAGCCGACCTGGCCGCGCGAACACGGCGGTCGATCGTTGGGCTTGGCCGACGCGATGGAGATCCGGCTCGCGGGAGCGACGCGGTCGGCACCAAAGATGCCCAACATCGCCGGCCCCAACGTTGTTGCGCCGGGGATTCGCCAGTTCGGCACCACCGAGCAGATCGACCGCCTGCTGGTTCCGCTGCTGCGAGGCGACGAGTGGTGGGCGCTGGGCATGTCGGAGCCCGAAGCCGGATCCGACTTCGCCGGCCTGCGCACGCGCGCCGAGCGCGACGGAGACGTCTTTCGGGTCAAGGGCAGGAAGATCTGGACCACCCAGGCGCACCTGTCAAAGTGGTGCACGCTCTACGCCCGCACCGACCCGGACGCGCCCAAACACCGCGGCATCTCCTGCCTGATCCTCGATCTCGAATCTTCTGGGGTGACAATCGAACCCATCCGGATGGCATCGATCTCCGACGAGACGTTCTGCGAAGTCATTCTCGACGACGTCGAGATACCGGTGGCCAATCTGCTGGGACCCTGCAACGGCGGATGGCAGGTCGCATTGGCGTCACTGAACCATGAACGCCAAATGATTTGGATCATGAACTGGGTCGAGATCCAACGCGCCCTCGATTCGATTCGGGGATCGCACACCGCGCACGACGACTACGCGTCCGGAGAGGTCTTCACTGAGCTCGGCTCGCTGCTCGCCGACGCCGAAGCGCTGCGTGCGACCGGCTACCGCTCGCTGCACAACGAACTCGCCGGTCGGCCAAGCCCCGAAGCTGACATTCTCAAACTCCTCGGTTCGCTGACCCTGCAGCGGGTTTGGGATCTTGCGGCCGCGGCCGTCGGGCCGACCTCCATCAACGATGCAGACCTGCTGTTCGAACGCCAGGACGCGTTGGCGGCGACCATCTACGGCGGGACATCCGAAATCCAACGCAACATCATCGCCGAGCGGCTGCTCGGACTGCCGAAGGGATGACGATGGACTACGACCTCGGTGCCGATGCAGTCGACCTTCGAAAGCGGCTGCGCGACTTGATATCCACGCATATCCCGGAAGGCTTCTTGGGCGCATGCACCGACGACCCGAGAGACCTCGCCACCACTGAGTCGTTTTGCAAGCTGCTAGCCTCCGACGGACTGCTGGCCCTGGCCTGGCCGAAAGAGCATGGCGGCGGGGGAGGTTCGATCTGGCAGCAGACCGTACTGCGTGAGGAAATGTGGGCCCACCATGAACCTCGCGGCGCACAGTACATGGGTATCAACTGGGTCGGCCCCGCGCTGATGCGTTATGGGACCGCCGAGCAGAAGGCCCGACACTTATCTGCCATCTCCGCCGGAGAGGTGATCTGGTGCCAGGGATTCTCCGAGCCCGAAGCCGGAACCGATCTCGCGTCGCTGCGCACGCGAGCGGTGCCCAACGGCGAAGGTTGGCGCGTCACAGGCCAGAAGGTGTGGACCTCCTATGCCCAGATGGCGTCCTGGTGCGTGCTGGCGGCGTGCACCGACCCGCATGCGCCGAAGCCCAACCGGCTCAGCCTGTTTCTCGTACCGATGGACCGACCCGGTATCACCGTGCGGCCAATCCGCTCAATGCTGGGACCGCACCACCTCAACGAGGTATTCCTCGATGACGTCGAGGTGTTCGCCGACGAGGTCCTCGGCGAGGTTGGCGACGGCTGGCGGGTCATGCGCGAGGCGCTCGCGTTCGAGCGGGTCGGGATCGCTCGGTACGCGCGGTGTGAGTCGCTGCTGGATCGGATGCAGGACGAACTCGGCGACGACTGGGACAGGTTGCCCGAGTCGATCCGCGCCAGGTGGGTGCGGGCACTGATTGACTTGCGCGTCGCACGGCTGCTGGCCTATCGCGCGGTGTCGCTGCAGGATGATCCGTCGGCTGGCCCGGCGGCCAGCGCCGCCCGCATCGCGACCACCACGTGCGATCAACAGGTCGCCGAGTTGTTGTTCGACGTGCTCGGCCCGTCGGCACTGGACAGCGGCACTTCCGCGCGACTCCACGGGGCGGTTGAAGACCACTGGCGTTATGCGCAGGCGGCCACGGTCGCGTCGGGAACGATCGAAGTACAGCGAATGCTGGTCGCCCGCGAAGCTTTGGGGAGTCACAGGTGAAAACAGCTCTGCCAGAAGACGTTACCGAGTTCGCCGCTGTCGCCGCCAAACGATTCGCCCGGCTCGGCGGCCCGCAGGCGGCTTTGCGAGCCGAAACAGAGGATCGCGTGCGGCACGACGCGCGGTCTGCGCTGGCCGACCTCGGCGCATTCGACCTCGACGTCAGATCCTCCTCTGATGATCTGCTGGCGGCCGCTGTGCTCTGCCAGGCCGCGGGAGCCACGGCCCTGCCCTACCCGCTCGTCGAGGAGCTGCTAGCGATCGACGGCGCTCGGCTGGCCCTGGTCAATCCCGAAGCGCCGCGCATCGAGCACGGCGACCTGCCCGGCGACTGGATCGCCGCCGACCTCGACGGTAGGCGCTACCACGTCCAACCCTCCGCGCGAACCGCCGCCAAGCTGGGGCCGTTTCTGGTCCCGGTTGCCTTGACCGAACCGGACGGCACAGTGCCGGCAGCCGACGTCGATATGCACCTGACGCTGGGATCCTGGCGGATTCTGGGCGCGGTGCAGCAGGCACTGGAGATCACCCGGCAACACGTGAACGCGCGAATGCAGTTCGGCAAGCCGTTGGCGGAATTCCAGGCCGTCCGATTCACCATCGCCGACGCATCGGTCGCCGTGCGTGGACTTTACGAACTCGCCAAGTACACCATCAGCCGAACGGAATCGGCTGCAGCTCAAGTACGCTCGGCGGACGCCTTGATACTCCGGCTCAAGGCCGCCGATACCGCGCGGCAGGTTTTACGCACCGCGCATCAGTTGCTCGGCGCGCTCGGCTTCTGTGACGAGTCCGACGTCAGCGTCCTGGACCGGCACACTCAACCGCTGATCCGGCTGCCGCTCAGCAGCGAGATGCTCGCGCTGCGACTAATGCCCGGCGTTCGCGGCGGCCAACTGGAGACGTTGTTCTCTGAGCCAGTCGCGGCGGAGCCGGTGTGAGCACCGGAGAACTCGCCGCCGGGGAGGCTCCCGGCCAGCAGGACGACGGGATTCCGTTCGGGGTTCAACTCCAGCACCTCGCCGAACAACGCGGTAGCGAACCAGCTTTGGACACGTTGGCGCCGGACGGCACCACCCGCGCGCTGACCTTTGCACAACTTGACGCGCGGGCCAACCAATGGGGGCGGACTCTGACCGCGGCTGGAGCTGAACTCGGTTCGCTTGTTGCACTTGCGATTCCCAACTCTGAGCAACTCGTGCTGACCGCGCTCGGCTGCTGGAAGATCGGTGCGGTTCCGGTCCCGATGCGCTGGGACCTGCCGGAGTGGGAGCGGTCCCGGGTACTGACGGTGATCGAGCCGGCCGTCACCGTTGACGAACAAAGCCGCGACACGCTGGCCGAACGCGCCGCCGAGCAGTCAGACGAGCCGCTTCCGACTGTGGTGTCCCCCCATGCCAACGGGATTTGCAGCAGCGGCTCCACGGGTCTGCCCAAGGTGATTCTGACGTTGGCGCAGGGTGTCTGGACGCCAGAGTCGTCCTTCCCCTTCCTTGCCGCCTGGGCGCCAACCGCCCAGCCGCAGACCATTCTCGTTCCGGGCCCGATGTATCACACCAACGGGTTCTCGCCGCTCAGCTACCTGTTGGGCGGCGACCGCTTGGTGGTACTCGAAAAGTTCGACGCGGCAACCGTTGTCGATGCGATCGAGAAGTATCGGGTCACCAACTTCACTGCTACGCCGACGATGCTCGCTCGCATCGCGGCTCTTCCCGATATTCAGCAGCGGGATTTCTCTAGCATCGCGTGGATCTTGCAGGGCGCCGCGCTAATGCCGCACGCGCTACTGCACACCTGGTTCGATCTGCTCAGCCCCGAGCAAGTCGTGATGGCCTACGGGATGACCGAAGGCCTTGGGATCACCGCATTACGCGGCGACGAGTGGCTGGCCCACCCGGGCAGCGTCGGCCGTGGCTTCCGGGACACCGAGGTGCGGATACTCGACCCGAACGGCCAGCCCCTGGGTCCCGGCGAGCTCGGCGAGGTCTACTTGCGTTCGCCGATGAGCGCCGGCTATCGCTACCTGGGTGGCGCGCCGCTGTTGCCGTCCACGCCGGATGGGTTTCGGACCGCCGGTGACCTCGGCCACCTGGACTCCGACGGATACCTCTACATCGCCGATCGCCGCAGCGACATGATCATCACCGGCGGCGCCAATGTCTTTCCCGCGGAAGT
>NZ_JBATXN010000238.1:0-10873 GCF_049673265.1 Mycobacterium sp.
TACCCGCACACCGTGGCGACCACTGGCACCGAAGTCATTCCACCTTCCTGCTTCCCCCGCGGCAGAACTCCGCGACTCGCGGCGATCGGACCCATGGTGGTGCCGACGTGTTTCGATGGTTCGCGATGGGGGTTACAGATGTATCAATTCGACCTGCGAATCGACTGGCCGGTCGTTGTGAGGCCGCAGGGAAATCGTGAAATCCCAGCTCTAAGTTGTGAAGTGGCCCACACTGCGGCTACGACTTGGCGAACACCACACAGTCGTGCAAGCAGCCTTTCGCGGACCCCGGCGTGCTCGGATCGGCGTTGCGGTGCAACAGCGCTCGGGTCGGCACCACCCGAAGCGCAACGGTGTCATCGGAATCGGTGACGTCGGTCACTTCAGCCCGGCCATCGACGATCAGCGAATAGCCGCCCGGCTCGCGCGGTGGCCACAACAATGTGACGGCACTGCGGCTTTCGACGTTGCTACGGGTTCTGCCGCCGACCAAGCCGACCTCCATGACGCGCTCGCGCAGCTCGGGTTCGACGGTGACGGTATGCACCCGGTAGTCGTCGTCGACGGTGACGAGGTAGGCGAACCGATAGTCGTCCAATGCGCCAGCCAGACGCTCAAAATCAACTTCCTTCGCGGCCCTAGTTCCCATAGTGAAAGCGTAGGTGTAACCACACCTGGTTCTGGGGTATTGCTTCTCCAAATGACATCGCAGCGCAGATGGGTTTTGGTCGCAGTCAGTGTTCTTGCTGCTGCGGGTTGCGTAGCGCCGGGCAGCGCGGTGGAGACCGAACCTGAGGTCAGCGTGATGACGGTCGGTGCGACGCTGCGGGATCCGGTCTGGTCATATAGCAACAATGCCCTGGTCGGGCTCACCGACGATGGCCGAGTCGCCGAAATCACCGACCTGCTGGGCTCCAATCACGCCAAGACGCGGCTGTCGGCGCCGATGGCGGCGGGCCGCAACCTACAGATCAGCCGAAAAGACGACCAGCACGTCTATGTGCCGCAGCCGCAACGCGGCAAGGTCGCGGTGCTCGATGTGGGCACGTTGCGTCAGGTCGACGAGTTCGACGCCGGACCTGCGCCTGCCTACCTTTCCGAAGACGGCGGAATGCGAATAATGCTGGCGCTATCGGCGGACGGTACGTCGGTGACTCCGGTCGACGAGTACGGCTTCCGGAAAATGGCGACGGCCAAGGTCCCCGGTGATCCCACGGCCACGATCGACGGCGCCAACCGAGGGCGTGACATCGAGTACCACCTCTACACGTCGTCGGGAATCCACTTCTACAGAGGACCGTCGTCGCCACCCGAGGAGCTTGGCTCGATGCCCATGGGTGTCGCGTGTGCGGCGGGTGATGGCGCCGCGACGACGCGTAGCTATGTGGCACGCCCCAACGGTGATCTGCTCTATGTCATCGATTTGCGGCGCGCCGGGACAGGCCTGAAGGTTCGGGCGGCCACCCAGTTGCCGTCGCCGATCCGCCACGTCGGCACCGACTACACCCGCATCTACGCGGCCACCGACCGGGAGGTCACGGCGCTGGAGACGAACAGCTTCATGCGCTTCGAGGCGGACACCATCCCGGTGCTGCGGACCACCAATTACCGGACAGCTCTTCCTGAATCGCAACGGTCGGCGCCGCTGTCGGGCATGGCCGTCGGGCCGCACCGGGTGTATCTGACGTTCAAAGGGACACCGTTAGTGGTGAGTGTCGCCAAAGCGCACCTGTGACAGCAGCAATGGAGGACCATGGTTGCCGAGATGGACGATAACCCGGCGCCGATCACCATCGACGATGACGTCGAGTGGCTCACCGAACAGATCCAGGCGCTCAAACAGCTTGGCCAGAATGGCGAAGTGAGCGACGGCGAGAAGTACGACTTCAGCATCAGATGGGGGACGGCGCTTGCCGGACGGCTGCCGCGTCTGGTGCATTACAGCTCGCGCGGAATGCTCGACGAGGCCGATGAGCGCAGGTTTCAAGCGCTGTGCGACGAGCTGCGGGACCTGTCTGAGCTGATTGATCGAATCGGGCTGGTTGAGCCTGTGTTCACGGAGCAGACGCCAGCCAAGTCGCGGCGCGGGCGTCGGATTCGCCGCGGCTGAGAAAGTCCTTCTCGCGCAGCCTGATTCCGGTGTGCTGCCCACATTCCGGGTTGCGGCACGTCAACGCCACCATGTAGGCATCGAGCTCCTCGTCGAGAAACAGAAAACCGAGGTAAAGGGCGTGGCCAACCTCGAAATCGGTTTGACCGCAGCTCTCGCAGTTCCCGCCCTTCGCGGCGACTTGCGCCAAGACACGGTCCCGGTCGACGGGCACCAGGCTGATCAACTCCGGCCGCGTAGAGTTGGCCCCCATTAGATCTCCACGTCCTTGTCGTAGTAGACGTTGTCCTCACGCCAACCGCCTGCACCGCCGCCGATGCCGGAGTAGTCGCTGATGAACTCGATCTGGTTGATCCACTTGGCCATCTTGAATCCGACCTGGGTTTCCACGCGCAGCCGCAACGGGGCACCGTGTTTGATCGGCAACGGCTTGCCGTTCATCTCATAGGCCAAGATGGTCTGCGGCTTGTAGGCGAGTTCGAGATCCATCACCTCGTAAAATTGGCCCCCGCCATGCGAACTGGGCTCGTCCCGATCGTTGTCCTGCATAGTCAGCGTGCAGATGTATTTCGCCTGCGGTAGCGGTCGCACCAGTTCGACCAGCGTGCTCAGGTGCAGGCCGCTCCATTGACCAATGCTCGTCCAGCCCTGAACGCAGTTGTGCATGACCCGCTGCGTCTCCGGATCGGCCAGCTCGCGCAATGCCGCCAAGTCCAAAGTGACTGGGTTCTCGACCAATCCGCCGACCCGCAGCCGCCAGTCGACGAAGTTGTGCACGGCCATCACCTTGTACTCCGCCGAACACGGAGGTTTGCCGTTCACGCGGTGCTGCGGCGTGAGTTTTTCTTCCGGATAGTTCTGCCGCGAGTTCAACGGCCGCAACAGAAGAAGCCGAACGCGGGACACCACAGCGCCGAGCACGCGCTGAACCGAACGAGGCTTGCGCAGACTCCACACCGTCGCCGCGACGTGGATGGCGACGATCGCGGCGATGATCAACAGCGACAGTGCAGTTGCCCAGCGGATGTTGCGAATCGAGCCGAAGATCATGGCGGCAGTGAGGTGGCCCCAGCCCCAGAAGAACACCATCGAAAGATGGATGATGATGAAAACCACAAAGGCGACTAGCCCCAGGAAATGCAGACTGCGCGCCCACTGCCGTCCGCCAAACATCTGCACGTACCACGGGAACCTGGCTTCGATCGCCGGGGACTGGGCCGCGCCGGTCAGGATCTGGAAGGGTGCCAGTCCAAAGACGACGCCGGCATAGGTCAGCTTCTGGATGGCGTCCATGGGTTCGCCCGGCACTAACGGCGGCAGGTTGAAGCTCATGTAGGTGACGATGTCCTCCCAGGCCTCCTGGAAGATCGACCACGACCCGGGCCAATACCGATACCACTGTCCGGTCGCGAAGAGCAGGATGTAGTAGGACAGCCCCACCAGAATCCAGCCGATCACCGCAAAGAAATGCCAGTGCCGGCCCATGCCCAACTGCGCGCGGCCGGGCAGCGAAATGATCGGGCTGTAGTCCTCCTCCTCATCGAGGGTGTCGAACAGCCTGTCCTTCGGCATGACCTTGCGGGTGAAGCGCGCCCATTCGCTTCCGGGCCTGCTGTCGTCGTGCCAATACAACTTCGGATGGGTGGCGAGGATCTCGATGCCGCTGCGGATGATCAACGTCAGGAACAGCACATTGAGCCAATGATCGATCCGCAGCCAGGCCGGATAATCGAACGTTGTCATCGCCGAGCTCATGTCAGTCGAACCATTGCTGTCGTTGCGGATAAGCCACGTTGATGCCCAGGAGCACTGTCATGTGGACGGCGATGAAGCCAAGCGCGAACGCGCCTGTCAACGTGCCGGGGGCGAAATCCCACCGGCCCGTCACCGCCACCAGCCCGGGCAGCGCCGCCGGTCGACTTGCCAGGTACAAGCCGAGGAAGACGACTGAAACCAGATCACCGAAGAACCAGCCTAATTGCGGCACACGGGGATTGCGGCCCAGCCACAGGGATGCCGCAGTCACCAGACAGCAAGCAATCAGGATCGCGGCGTAGACGAAGAAATACCCCGGCAACGCCGGCTGGCTGGTCAATACGTAGACGTGGGCCGCGGCGATTCCGATCAGCAGCCCTGCGCCCAACACGCTCACCGTTCGGGGCAAATTAAATGCGACGTAGCCTTTCAGACGCAGCAATTCATAGAGCTGACTGCGCTTCCACCTCTCGATGAACGCACCGATCACGGTCGCGACGTACCCGGATACGTCAATCCGCAAACGCTTCAGGGGTTTCGACGATCACGGTGGTGGCCTTGACGACCGCTACGGCGAGGCTGCCGGGCTCCAGTTTCAACTCCTTGGCAGCCTCGGTGCTCATCAGGGATACGACGGTGTGCGGGCCGCATTGCATCTCGACTTGGGTCATCACCTTGTCGCTGACCACATTGGTCACCAAACCGACAAAGCGGTTGCGCGCTGAGCTGCCGGTGCTGAGCGGGTTCGGCGGCAACGGCCGTGCGTTTTTACGCCAAAACTCGGCCAAGACGTCCCCGGCGATCACCTTGCGGCCGGACTCGTCTTGGCTGGCCGACAAAGCACCGTTGTCGATCCATCGCCGGACGGTGTCGTCGCTGACCCCCAGCAGCTCAGCTGCCCGGCGGATTCGCATCGTTGGCACAGATAGATGCTAGATGACGCCGTGACCTGCAGGATGGCGTCGCACGATGCCCTTTTCGGTCAGCGGTGGATAATAGAAACATTGTTCGCGACCAGATTCGGATGGTGCCATGATCACGACCCTCGGAGTGCCTACGGTGCGCCGCGGGCTCGAAGGTCTCGCGGAAACACCCGCCCCGTCCAGTGGGCCGTTGATCGACAGCTACGGGCGGGTGGCGACCGATTTGCGGGTGTCGTTGACCGACCGCTGCAATCTGCGATGCACCTACTGCATGCCCGCCGAAGGTCTGCCGTGGTCGGCTGCCGAGCAGCTGCTGCGGCCCGACGAGATTCTCCGGCTGGTGCGAATCGGCGTGACCCGACTGGGCATCACCAAGGTGCGGTTCACTGGCGGAGAACCGTTGCTGGCCAAGCACCTTGGCGAAGTCGTTGCTGCAACCGCCGCGCTGCGGCCGCGCCCGGAGCTCGCACTGACCACGAACGGCGTTTTGTTGGCCAAGCATGCTGACGAGTTGGCCCGGGCCGGCTTGGACCGGGTGAATGTGTCTCTGGACAGCATGGATTATGTCCGCTTCGCGGCGATCACCCGCCGCGACCGGCTTGCCGATGTGCTGGACGGCCTGGCCGCCGCGGCGGCAGCGGGTCTGCGACCGGTGAAGGTGAATGCCGTGCTGGACCCGCAGACCGGACTCGACGATGGGGTCGCGCTGGTGCGGTTCTGTCTCGGCCATGGTTACCAGCTACGGATCATCGAGCAGATGCCGCTCGACGCCGGACACCAATGGCGCCGTGAGGCCACGGTCACCGCAGATCAAGTGATCGCGCAGCTGCGACGGCATTCCTTTGAGCTGAAACCCGATCGGGCTCCGCGGGGTTCGGCACCCGCCGAGCTGTGGCGGGTCACCGATCCAGCGACGGGGTGCACCGGACGAGTCGGGCTCATCGCCTCGGTGACGCACCCGTTCTGCGCGAGTTGTGACCGCACCCGGTTGACCGCCGACGGGCAGTTGCGCAGCTGCCTATTCGCCATCGACGAGACCGACCTGCGAGCGCTGCTGCGCGGCGGCGCCGACGACGCCAAGATCGAGGCGGCGTGGCGGGCAGCGATGTGGGGGAAGCCGGCCGGCCATGGCATCGACGACCCAGACTTCGTCCAGCCAGCGCGGCCGATGAGCGCGATTGGCGGCTGACGTGCCTGGTCAGACAATCACCGTGAGGTATTTCGCCGCGGCCCGGGCCGCCGCAGGCTCCGATTCCGAGCAGCTGAGCCTGCATTCCGGCACCACGGTTGGTGAGCTTGTCGACGGCCTGGGCGACCGCAGCCAGGAACTCGCCCGGGTATTGTCCCGGTGCTCGTATCTCTGCGACGGCGTGGCGGTTCGGGACAAGGCCCAGCCGCTGCAGGCGGGCAACACGATCGACGTCCTGCCGCCGTTCGCCGGAGGATGAGGCGGCGCCGCGCTGAAAAATTAGGCCGAGCCCACCCACTCGTCGGTTCCGTCGGCGAAGAATTGGTGCTTCCACACCGGTAGGCGCGCCTTGATAGCGTCCACCAGCTGGGCGCAGGTGGCAAACGCCGCTTGGCGATGGTCGGCGGCGACCGCAGCAACCAGCGCGGCCTCGCCGATATGCAGGACGCCGATCCGGTGGCTGGCTGCGATGGCCCGGGTCCCGGGGGACTGCGCGGCGACGTCGGCCACCACCTCGGCGAGCACGTCCGCGGCCGACGGGTGCGCGGAATATTCAAGCCGTACGACCTGACGGCCGCTGTCGTGGTCACGGATCACGCCGACGAAACCCACGACGGCACCCGCGGCCTGATGGCTCACCAGCTCCTGATGTTCGGCCAGCGAAATCGGTTGATCCGTCAGCGCGGCGCGCGCTACCAGCGTCATCGCCGAGCGCAACCTGTGGCCATGGGCACCAACTATATTTACTGACGCCATGAGGTCGGTCGAGGAGCATCAACACGTTGTCGCCGGGCTCATTACTGCCCGGCCCGCGACCACCGCCGAGCTGTCCGACGCCGAGGGCCTGGTGCTGTCCGACAGCGTGACCGCGACAGTCGCGCTCCCGGTTTTCGACAACTCCGCGATGGACGGCTACGCGGTGCGCGCCGACGAGATTGCATCAGCGGCCTCGGACCATCCCGTGAAACTGCCTGTGGCCGAAGATATTCCGGCTGGCCGTACCGACATCCCTGCACTGCAGCCAGGTACCGCGCATCGCATCATGACCGGCGCGCCGCTGCCGACCGGCGCGACGGCGATAGTGCCCGTCGAGGACACCGACGGGCGGATCGATGTCGTGCAGATCTACGCCCCCAGCGCTGAGGGAAAACACGTCCGCCGCGCAGGCGAAGACGTCATGGCAGGTGCCACGGTATTGCGGGCCGGGCAGGTCGTCACGCCCGCGGTGGTCGGCTTGGCAGCGGCGCTGGGAGTCTCCCAGCTGCCAGTCATCCCGCGACAGCGGGTGCTGCTGATTTCCACCGGGTCAGAACTCGTGCAGCCGGGTACGCCGCTGCAGCCGGGGCAGATCTACGAATCCAACGCCCTCATGCTGGCCGCCGCTGCGCGCGCCGCCGGTGCCGAAGTGGTCGCCACCGCGACCGCCAGCGACGACGTCGCGCAGTTCACCGCGCTGCTGGACCGATACTCCGCCGAGTCCGATCTGATCATCACCAGCGGCGGCGTCAGCGCTGGTGCCTACGAGGTGGTCAAGGACGCCTTCGGCCGAGCCGGCGACCAGGGGGTGGAGTTCGTCAAGGTGGGGATGCAGCCAGGCATGCCGCAGGGTGCTGGCCAGGTCGCGGGCACACCGATCGTCACCTTGCCCGGAAACCCGGTCAGTGCGCTGGTGTCGTTCGAGGTGTTCATCCGTCCGGCGCTGCGCTCGGCGATGGGGCTGCCCGATCCGCATCGGCCGCGGCGATCCGCCGTGCTGACCGAGACATTGACCTCGCCGGCCGGTAAACGCCAGTTCCGCCGCGGCGTCTTCGACCCTGACGGCACCGCCGTGAGCCACGGCCCGCCGGGGTCACACCACCTGGGGTGGCTGGCGTCGGCAAACTGCCTGTTGGACATCCCGGCGGACGTCACCGAGGTTCCGGCCGGTTCGCAAGTGCAGATCTGGGACCTGCGCTAAGAGTTGACCTGTCAGAATGGATCGCGTGGCTGACTCGGGTCCGCTCTCACACATCGATGACCACGGCGCGGCTCATATGGTCGACGTGACCGCCAAGGAAGCCACCGAACGCACCGCGGTTGCCGCGGGCTCGCTGCGCACGTCCGCGCAGGTGGTGGAGCTGATCGCGGCGGGCGGACTGCCGAAGGGCGACGCGCTGGCCACCGCGCGGGTTGCGGGCATTCTGGCCGCCAAACGCACCAGCGACCTGATTCCGCTGTGTCATCAGCTGGCGCTGACCGGCGTCGATATCGATTTCACCGCCGGGGCGAGGGATATCGACATCACCGCGACCGTGCGAAGCACTGATCGCACCGGGGTGGAAATGGAGGCGTTGACCGCGGTAAGCGTGGCGGCCCTGACGCTTTACGACATGATCAAAGCGGTCGACCCGGCTGCGCGCATCGATGACATTCGGGTCCTGCGAAAGGCCGGCGGCCGGCACGGAACATGGGAGCGGTGATGGCAGACCGGTCGGCGCGCGTCATCATCGCCTCAACCCGCGCGTCGGCCGGGGTCTACGAAGATCGATGCGGCCCGATCATCGCCGAATGGCTTGCGCAACATGGGTTCCCGACGGTGCAACCAGTGGTCGTCGCTGACGGTGAGCCAGTAGGTAAAGCGCTGCGTGACGCGATCGCCGAGGCTGTCGACGTGGTGATCACCTCGGGCGGCACCGGCATCTCGCCCAGCGATAGCACCCCGGACCAGACCGTGGCGGTGCTCGACTACATGATTCCCGGCCTGGCTGAGGCGATCCGGCTTTCCGGTTTACCGAAGGTGCCCACCTCGGTGCTGTCCCGCGGCGTATGCGGGGTGGCGGGGCAGACCTTGGTGGTCAACCTGCCGGGCTCGCCCGGCGGCGTTCGCGACGGGCTCGGGGTGCTCGCCGGCGTGCTGGACCACGCGCTGGACCAACTCGCCGGCGAGGACCACCCTCAATGAATCAGCTGTGGGCGCGCCAGCGCTGAATCCAGCGGACCGCCCACCAAATCACAAGTGCGCCAACGAGTGCGACGGCAAGGTTGGTCAGAAATCCGGTGATTCCGACCGCAAGCGCCAGCGCCCAATGCCATAGTCCGCGTAGATCTTTCAGCAGCGTGATGTGCAGCAACCCGGCGACCGTCAACAGACCGGCCAGGATCGGCACCGGGAACCCGGCCAGTGCAGCGGTCAGCATCGCTCCGATGGCAAGCGCAAGCGTGATCAGCACGCTGCCCAACATGATTGGCGCGCCTCCGCTGCGGGCGCCGAAGCTGCGATGCGCGGTCATGCCTCCGGCGCCATGGCACACCGGCATGCCGCTGATCGTGCCGGCGAACAGGTTGGCCAGCCCAATCGTGGTTGCCAACCGGCCCGGGCGCACCCGCTGCGCGGCATCGCCGAAGTAGGCGCGG
Organism: Mycobacterium sp.; assembly: GCF_049673265.1. GTDB lineage: Bacteria > Actinomycetota > Actinomycetes > Mycobacteriales > Mycobacteriaceae > Mycobacterium. The sequence goes on from NZ_JBATXN010000238.1 coordinate 9,371, forward strand.
GCGGTGTCGGCGGTAGCCAAACAGGAATTGGCAAACGACAACGGGAATTGCGGCAGCACCAGCGCGACCGCTGCCGCGGAGAACGCGGCCCAGCTCAGGTGCGGGGCGTGCACGGCAGACGGACCGAAGCGCAGCGAGCCGTGGAAGGCCAGCACCATCGCCACTATGGCGATCGCCAGGAAGACCAGTGTGATCTGGCGGCGTCGCAGCAGCAGCGCCAAGGAGATCACCACCACAGTGACGCCGGCCAGCCACCAGACCGAGTGCCGGTGGTCGGTGAACGCTTTCGGTGTTGTGGACACCAGCTTCCAGGCCAACTGACAAAACAGCAGTCCCACCGAGAGCTGAATTCCGCGAATGATCGGTTGCGGGAACACTTTCGCGACCCAGTCCAACAGCCCCGACATCCCAAGCGTCAAAAAGATTGCGCCCATCAGCAGCGCGCCCGCGGCGATCTCGTCGGCGCCGAACCCGTGCGCGATCGCGATTGCCCCGAACGCCTTCAGCGGTTGAACCGGCACCGGCAGCCGATACACCAGGCCGGCCACCACGTACAGCAGCCCGGCCGGCAGCAGCACCGCGGTCGGCGTCAGGCCGTTCTTGACGATCAATGCCACCGCGATCGGCACCAGCACCCCGAGATCGCCCACCGCTCCGGCTAATTCCGCTCGGTCGAACCGAAACGAACTTCCACCCGCCTTCGGCAGCTGATCGATCGTGGTCATCGGAATTCCGCAATCACCTTGGCGACAGTTTCGGCATGGTGTTCCTGAACGGTCACCGATGTCAGCCCGTAGGTCTTCTGGTAGCCGCGCAGGGTGTCGGCGATGTCGCGCGGTGACCCGCTGAGCACCGCGGGCAATGCGAGCAATTGTTCGTCCGACAAGTCGGGCGCATAGTGGCGGGTCATCTTCAGGTCGGGTTTCCCGGAACTGTCCGATGGCACGGCCGTGATCGCGAGGTTCAGCTCGAGTTCTGCAAAACGCTCGCCGGCGGCGGCGCGGACAAACTCGATGCGTTCGGCCAGCGCGTTGTTGGCACCCGTCAGGCCGATCATGTCGGCGTATTTGGCGGCCACCGTCAATAGTCGATTTCCATTGCCCGCGATCAGAATTGGTACGTCGGGTAGGCGCTGTTTGACGTAGGTGGTGACGTGTTCGAGGTAATCGACGCGTTCTCTCGCGCTCGGGTACGGCAGTTCGGCGGCCTCGAATTCCTCTTTGACGTAACCCGCGCCCAGCCCGAGCTCGAGGCGGCCGTCGCTGAGGTCATGGACGGCCCCAACGTCACGAGCCAACAGCGCCGGCTTATAGAAACACGCGTTTAGCACGTAAGTCCCCAGCCGCACCCTGGTGGTGGCCCCCGCGATCGCGGTCAGCACCGGAAACGGTGCCGGCCCGCCGAGGTGGGCGGGCAACCGGAGAAGGTCGAACGGTGCCGGACCGGGGATGTGGTCCGGCACATGAAGGGCGTCGAATCCGAAATCCTCCAACCGCTTTGCCT
>NZ_JBATXN010000239.1:0-1876 GCF_049673265.1 Mycobacterium sp.
GGACCAGACAACTGCCACTGCCCGACGGCAGCGTCTATGACCTCGATGGAGAATGGCCGTCGATACAAATGTATCCGTCGTTGTCGAATGCGCTCGGAGAAGAGATCACACCGGACACGACTGCCGATCGGCTGGGTGCCATCGCCGAGCGGCTCGGTCTCGAGATACCTGCGGACCGCGGCTACGGCCACGGCAAGCTGATCGAAGAACTGTGGGAACACACAGTCGGCCCCACCTTGAGCGAACCCACTTTCGTCAAGGACTTCCCGGTCGAGACAACGCCTTTGACGCGCCAGCACCGCAGCATCCCCGGTGTCACCGAGAAGTGGGACTTGTACGTGCGCGGAATCGAACTGGCGACCGGTTACTCCGAATTGATCGATCCCGTGGTGCAGCGGGAGCGGTTCGCCGAGCAAGCTCGGGCGGCGGCGGCCGGTGACGACGAGGCAATGGCGCTCGACGAAGATTTCCTGGCCGCACTGGAGTATGCGATGCCGCCATGCACGGGAACCGGAATGGGTATCGATCGGCTGTTGATGGCCCTGACCGGCCTGTCAATTAGGGACACAGTTTTGTTCCCGATTGTTCGACCGCACGGCAGCTGAACTCCGGGGGACGTTATGGTAGATGTTAGGGTTGTACACAGGGTCCTAATGACACCGTTCCTATGACAGATTAGTGTCAAGTAGACTCAATCGGAGTTTCACAGTCAGTGCACAGGAAGAAACGCGAGGATGAGCTAGTGGCGAAGAAAGTGACCGTCACCTTGGTCGATGATTTCGACGGTGAAGGCGCCGCCGATGAAACCGTCGAATTCGGGCTCGACGGAGTTAGCTATGAGATTGACCTTTCGAGTAAGAATGCCGCAAAACTGCGCGGTGACCTCAAGAAATGGCTGGAAGCGGGCCGTAGGGTGGGCGGCCGTCGGCGCGGACGCTCGGGTTCCGGGCGGGGTCGCGGCACCATCGACCGTGAGCAGAGCGCGGCGATCCGCGAATGGGCGCGTCGCAACGGCCACAACGTGTCCACCCGGGGACGCATCCCGGCCGACGTCATCGACGCCTTCCACGCCGCCACCTGACCCGGGCGGTCACCTTTCGCTCCTGGCGAACTGATCGCCGGTCGGTAGGGGAAACTTTCCCTGACTTCCTACGTTGCTTTGTTGCAGCTGCGTTAAAGCCGTGGATTAAGTGCTGCGGCCGGGCTCGCAAGGTTAGGAAGCCCGGGCAGCCGCCCACTACAGTGGATGGCAGGTACGCAGGGCCTACTCAAGGCCCACCGAAGTACCGATGTGAGGGAGAGCAGGTAGCCACCGATGTTCGAAAGATTCACCGACCGTGCCCGCAGGGTCGTCGTCCTGGCTCAGGAAGAGGCCCGGATGCTCAACCACAACTACATCGGCACTGAGCACATCCTGTTGGGTTTGATCCACGAGGGCGAAGGCGTCGCCGCCAAGTCGTTGGAGTCGCTGGGAATTTCACTCGAAGGGGTTCGCAGCCAGGTCGAGGAGATCATCGGCCAGGGCCAGCAGGCGCCGTCGGGGCACATCCCGTTCACCCCGCGCGCCAAGAAGGTCCTGGAGCTCTCGCTGCGCGAGGCGCTGCAGCTGGGGCACAACTACATCGGCACCGAGCACATCCTGCTCGGCCTGATTCGCGAAGGGGAGGGCGTTGCCGCCCAGGTCTTGGTCAAGCTCGGCGCTGAGCTGACCCGGGTGCGCCAGCAAGTCATCCAGCTGCTGTCCGGATACCAGGGCAAGGAGACCGCCGAGGCCGGCACGGGCGGTCGCGGTGGAGAGTCGGGCAGCCCTTCGACCTCGCTGGTGCTCGACCAGTTCGGCCGCAACCTGACTGCCGCCGCGATGGAAGGCAAGTTG
>NZ_JBATXN010000240.1:0-3321 GCF_049673265.1 Mycobacterium sp.
GCCGCCGATGCCGGGCATACCCCCGGACGGCTGGTCATCTTCGACTACCGCACCGAGGTCGACGACCACCGCGAGGCGCTGCAGAGCGCCCACGAGCGGCTGGCCAACATCGGGCTGACCATCGAGACGCTGAACGAGGTTCGCGAGCGCGGCGCCGGGTTGCCCGCGGTGCCGGCATTCGAGGGCGACGGCGACCCGTTGGCGCTGCTGATCTACACCTCGGGCAGCACCGGCGCACCCAAGGGCGCGATCTACCCGCAAAGCAACGTCGCGAAAATGTGGAACCGCTCGACCAAGAACTGGTTCGGGCCGAGCGCCGCATCGATCACCGTCAACTTCATGCCGATGAGCCACGTGATGGGTCGCGGCATCCTGTACGGCACGCTCGGCAACGGCGGCACTGCCTACTTCGCCGCCAAGAGCGATCTGTCGACGCTGCTGGAGGACCTGCGTCTGGTGCGGCCCACCGAGTTGAACTTCGTCCCGCGCATCTGGGAGATGTTGTACGGCGAGTACCAAAGTGAAGTGGGCCGACGGGTAGCCGACGGCGCCGACCGCGAGACCGTCGAGTCTCAGGTCATGATCGAGCTGCGCCAGGAGCTGCTTGGCGGCCGCTACATCTTCGCGATGACCGGCTCGGCTCCGACCTCGCCTGAGTTGCGGACCTGGGTCGAATCGTTGCTGGAGATGCACCTGCTGGACGGCTACGGCTCCACCGAGGCCGGAATGGTGTTGTTCGACGGGGAAATTCAGCGTCCGCCCGTTGTCGACTACAAACTGGTCGACGTCCCGGATCTGGGCTACTTCAGCACCGACCGCCCGCATCCGCGCGGCGAGTTGCTGCTGCGGACGCAGAACATGTTCCCCGGCTACTACAAGCGGGCCGAAACCACCGCCGACGTCTTCGATGCCGATGGCTATTACCGGACCGGCGACGTCTTCGCCGAGGTCGCACCCGACCGGCTGGTCTATGTCGACCGCCGCAACAACGTGTTGAAGCTCGCGCAGGGCGAGTTCGTCACGCTGGCGAAGCTGGAGGCGGTGTTCGGCAACAGCCCGCTGGTCCGCCAGATCTACGTCTACGGCAACAGCGCGCAGCCCTACCTGCTGGCGGTCGTGGTGCCGACGGACGTCAACGCGTCGAAGTCAGCGATCGCCGAGTCGCTGCAAAGCGTTGCGCGGCAAGCCAACCTGCAGTCCTATGAGGTGCCGCGCGACTTCATCATCGAGACCACGCCGTTCAGTCTGGAGAACGGTCTGCTGACCGGGATTCGCAAGCTGGCGTGGCCGAAGCTGAAGCAGCACTACGGCGAGCGTCTCGAACAGCTCTACGCCGACTTGGCTCAAGGCCAGGCCAACGAGTTGGCCGAACTGCGCCGCAGCGGCGCCGACGCGCCCGTGCTGCAGACCGTCAGCCGGGCCGCGGCCGCCATGCTGGGCACGGCGACCAGCGATCTGACACCCGATGCTCACTTCACCGATCTGGGCGGAGACTCGTTGTCCGCGTTGATATTCGGCAACCTCTTACACGAGATCTTCGACGTCGATGTGCCGGTGGGCGTGATTGTCAGCCCGGCCAGCGACCTGCAGGCCATCGCCGACTACATCGAGGGCGAGCGACAGGGCACCAAGCGGCCGACATTCGCGAGTGTGCACGGCCGCGGCGCGGTCGAGGTGCATGCCGCCGACCTCACCCTGGACAAGTTCCTCGACGCCGACACGCTGGCCGGCGCGCCGAACCTGCCGCGGGCCAATCACGAGGTTCGCACCGTGCTGCTGACCGGCGCGACCGGCTTCCTGGGCCGCTACCTGGCGCTGGAGTGGCTTGAACGGATGGACTTGGTCGACGGCAAGGTGATCGCCTTGGTGCGTGCCCGCACAGATGAAGACGCGAGGACACGCCTCGACAAGACATTCGACAGCGGCGACCCGAAACTGCTTGCGCACTACCGCGAATTGGCCGCCGACCACTTGGAGGTCATCGCCGGCGACAAGGGCGAGGCCAACCTCGGCCTGGATGCTCGGACCTGGCAACGACTGGCCGACACCGTCGACCTGATCGTCGACCCGGCAGCGTTGGTCAACCATGTGCTCCCCTACAGCGAGCTGTTCGGACCGAACGCGCTTGGCACCGCAGAGCTGATCCGCATCGCGCTGACAACCAAGGTCAAGCCGTACACCTACGTGTCGACGATCGGGGTCGGCGACCAGATCGAACCGGGCAAGTTCACCGAGGACGCCGACGTTCGGGTGATGAGTGCGGCCCGTGCGGTCAACGACAACTACGCCAACGGCTACGGCAACAGCAAGTGGGCCGGCGAGGTGTTACTGCGTGAGGCGCATGATCTGTGCGGGCTGCCGGTCGCGGTGTTCCGCTGCGACATGATCCTGGCCGACACCACATACGCCGGCCAGCTCAACCTGCCGGACATGTTCACCCGAATGATGCTCAGCCTGGTGGCCACCGGTATCGCGCCGGGCTCGTTCTACGAGCTCGACAGCGACGGGCACCGGCAGCGCGCGCACTACGACGGCTTGCCGGTCGAGTTCATCGCCGAGGCGATCTCGACGCTGGGAGCTCAGAACGTGGAGGCCTTCCAGACCTACCACGTAATGAACCCCTACGACGACGGCATCGGGATGGACGAGTACGTCGACTGGCTGATTGAAGCCGGCTACCCGATCCACCGGGTCGACGATTACCGCGAATGGGTGCAGCGGTTCGAGACGGCGTTGCGGGCGCTGCCAGACAAACAGCGTCAAGCCTCGCTGCTGCCGCTGCTGCACAACTACCACCGGCCTTCGGTGGCGATCAACGGGTCGATCGCTCCGACCGACCGGTTCCGCGCGGCGGTGCAAGAGGCGAAAATCGGTCCGGACAAAGACATTCCGCATGTCTCGGCGCCGATCATCGTCAAGTACGCCACCGACCTGCAGGTGCTCGGTTTGCTCTAGACCGCGAGCAGACGCAAAAGTCCCCGACACGCCGAGGCGTGCGGGGCTTTTGCGTCTGCTCGCGCCAGCACTCAGTGGCTGGTTGCGGTGTGGCGTCGCCGGCGGAACAAGCCGCTGCGTTCGCGCCGGTGCGCCCGCGGCGCCGCATCGGTCGGGGCGTCTGGGGCGACTGCCGGCGCTGCTGCCGGTGCTGCGTAAGCAGCGGAGGTGTCCGCTCCCGGCGCCGCCACCGGCTCGTTCGCGAGCTGGTATTCCAGGTCGCGCGCCGTCCGGACCGACATTCGCGCCAAGGCCGCTGCGCCGAGGAAGATGATCAGCGCGCCCAAGCCGGAGAAGTAAACGATCTCGAGCAGAGCACGCTTGGCG
>NZ_JBATXN010000241.1:0-5664 GCF_049673265.1 Mycobacterium sp.
ACATCCTGGTGAACTGTGCCGGCATCGCCGAACCGCCGGGATCATCCATCCTCGACATCAGCCCCGCCCAGTTCGGTGAGCTGCTCGAGTCGCATTTGGGCACGGTGTTCGCGACGTGCCGTGCGGCCGCTCCGAAGATGGTCGATCAGGGTGGCGGCAGCATCGTCAGCACCAGCTCGTTCGCGTTCCTCGGTGACTACGGCGGGACCGGATATCCGGCCGGCAAGGGTGCAGTCAACAGCCTGACGTTGGCGATTGCCGCGGAACTGAAGGAGGACGGCGTGCGGGCCAACGTGGTGTGCCCGGGCGCCAGAACGCGGTTGTCCACCGGGCCGGAGTACGAAGCCCACATCGTCGACCTGAACCGGCGGGGACTGCTCGACGACGTCTCGATGCAGGGCTCGCTGGACGTCGCACCGCCGGACTACGTCGCTCCCACATACGTCTATCTGGCCAGTGACCTCGCAGACCAAGTGACCGGCGAAATCTTTGTTGCCGCAGGCGGTTTCATCGGGCGATACCCGCGAACCGCGCCTGCGCTGATCGGGTACCGGGATCACCACGACTCACCACCGTGGTCGGTGGCCGAGCTTTCCGCGTTGATCGGCAGACCCGCGTAAGCCCCTTGCTTTCGGCCTAGCCGACCTCGCGACGGAACACCAAGCAGACCTTCAGGGTTGTCTTGGCGCCCACCATGCCGAACATGTTTCCTTCCACGGCGAACTGCTTGCGCGCGACCGTCGTGTGTGCCGTCAGCTGCACCTCACCGTCGCCAAGCACCTCGACGTGGGCCTGCAACGGCAGCGGCGCCGTAATGCCCTTGGCCGTCAGAGTCGCGTTAAGGCGAACGGTGTCACCACTGCTGGCCTCACCACCGGCGACCTCGACGATGATGTTCGGGTACTTCTCCACATCGAAGAAGGCCGGCGAACGCAGATCCTCGTCGCGCTTTCCCAGTCCGGTGTGCACCGAGGCGGCCTTGACTTCGATTCGGCCGGATACCGTTCGAGCATCCTCGATTTGCCCACCCCCGCTGAATTCGGTGAATTCGCCGCGGACCTTCATCGCGCCCCACATCGTCTTGTTTTCGAACCGGATGGAGGATCGCTGCGGAACCGCGTTCCAAACGCCCACCGACTCGGGGCTGCTGAGAAACGTTGTGACAGCCAACATGTCATCTCCCTCGCGTGTCAGCGTGGGTTGACTGCGCAGCGCCGCTGCCAACCCGACGGCATTCGCACCAGCTAATAATCGACGATAGTCCTCGCGGCTTGTCCGTGACAGCAAAGTGCATCAGATGCCCCGCCGACCGTGGCGGGCGCGGCCGTGCTCATAAGCTGGGACGCATGCCTACCGTGTTCACCAAAATCATCAACCGGGAACTGCCGGGCCGGTTTGTCTATGAGGACGACGAGGTGGTCGGATTCTTGACCATCCAGCCGATGACTCAGGGACACACGCTGGTGGTGCCGCGAGAAGAGATCGACCAATGGCAGGACGTCGAATCGGCCGCCTTCGGCCGGGTGATGTCGGTGGCGCAGCTGATCGGTAAGGCCGTTTGCCGGGCATTCGATGTCGACCGTGCCGGCCTGATTATTGCCGGGCTCGAGGTCCCTCACCTGCACGTCCACGTCTTCCCGACGCGCAGCTTGAGCGATTTCGGCTTCGCCAATGTCGATAACAACCCGTCTCCGGCATCTCTCGACGAGGCCCAGGCCAAGATCAAGGCGGCCCTCGCCGAGCTGGTCTGAGCTGCACCCAGCTTGTCTGCTGTGATCGTGCGCAGGTGCGAACGTTGCTTGACGCCGAATTACTGTATCTCCGGGCAGCCGTTCAGCTTGGTTGTCCGACCCTGCGCGCCGAGCGCTCAGCGCGGGTAGGCCCGTCAGCGATGCGCGGCAGGCTGACGTAGAACCGGCAGCCCTGCCCGGGCGCCGTGGTCACGGTGACGATGCCGCCATGCGCGTTAACCAGGGAGTCGACGATCGACAGTCCCAGCCCACTACCGCCGCTGATCCGTGCGCGCGACGAATCGGTGCGATAAAACCGTTCGAAGATGCGCAGCGCGTCCTGCTGGCTCATCCCGGGGCCTTCGTCGACCACCTCCAAGATCGCGTCGTCGGCGTCGGTGCCGACCCGGACGGTGATGTCGGCGGATTCGGGCGTGTGTTCCAGCGCGTTGGTCATCAGGTTGCCAAGCACCTGACGCAGCCGAGGCTCGTCGCCCAGCACCTCAGGGATGCCGGGACCGTCGAGCACTTCCATGGTGATCTTGCGGTTCGGCGCGACCGCCTGCGCGTCGTGCACTGCATCGCTGGCCAGGGCCAGCAGGTCGACCCGGGTCTGCTCGATCGGCCGCTGGGCGTCGATCCGGGCCAGCTGTAGCAGATCATCGACCAGCAGGCCCATCCGACGCGATTCGCTTTCGATTCGCGACATCACCATTTCCATGTCGCGGGCGGCACCCTGGCGGTACAACTCGGCGAAGCCGCGCATGGTGGTCAGCGGGGTGCGCAGTTCATGGCTGGCGTCGGTGATGAAGCGTCGCATCCGCTCTTCTGAGTTCCGCGCCTTTTCCGCCGAGGCTTCCGACGACGCAAACGCCCGCTGAATCTGAGCGAGCATTCCGTTGAGAGCCTGGGAAAGCCGGCCTACCTCGGTACGCGGATCACGTTCGGGGACACGGCGATCCAGCTGGCCGGCGGCGATCGCCGCAGCGGTCTTCTCGACCTCCGTCAGCGGTCGCAGACTTCGGTGCACCACCCACGATCCGGCCAAGCCGAGGACCAGCAAAACCGCCGCGCCGATGCCGATTTGCAGCAACTCCAGTGACCGGACCGTCTGCTGGATGTCGGAAAGGTCGTAGGCGACGGTGACCAGCCGACCGCTTGGTGCACGTACCGACACCACCCGCCAATGCACGGCCGATTTGTCGACCGATCCGAGCGTCACCGGCTCGGGCCCGACGTCATTGTTGGCGGGCAACGAGGGTTCTGCGTTGCTGTCGTTGACGACGGTCGTGGTGTGCCCGTCCACGGTGATGTAGCGGACGTAGAAGTTCGACGGCGGACGGTCCAGCGTCGGCCCCCGGCGCACCGGAAGCGATCCCCGGGGTGCCTGCGCCCAGCCGCGGGACGCCTCCTCCAGCGTCTGGTCGACGCGCTGGATCAGGCTGTGCCGCAGGATCGAGGTGACCGCAATGCCGGATGCCGTCAGCCCGCAGGCGGCCAGCAGCAGGAGGGCGGCGATCAGGCCGACCCGAAGCGGCAGGGCGACCCGAAATCTTCTCGGCATCCCCTTATTCTGCGCCGACGGTTACCGCGGCTCGCGCAGGACGTAGCCCACGCCGCGCAGGGTGTGCAGGAGCCGCTTCTCGCCGGTGTCGATTTTGCGCCGCAGATACGACACATAGGACTCGACGACGTTGACGTCACCACCGAAGTCGTAGCGCCAGACGTGGTCCAGGATTTTCGGCTTGCTCAGCACGGTGCCGGCATTGATCACGAAGTAGCGCAGCAGCGTGAATTCGGTGGGCGACAACGACACCGGCTCACCGGCCTTCCACACCTCGTGGGTGTCCTCGTCGAGTTCGATGTCGGAGAATGTGAGCCGGGCATTACGACGCTGGGTGACGCCTTTGCCGGTGCGCCGCAAGATGACTCGCAACCGAGCGACGACCTCTTCCAGGCTGAACGGTTTGGTGACATAGTCGTCGCCGCCGAGCGTCAGCCCGGCGACCTTGTCCTGCAGCGAGTCGCGGGCGGTGAGGAACAGCGCGGGGGCGTCGATGCCGTCGGCGCGGAGGCGGCGCAGCACCCCGAAGCCGTCCATACCGGGCATCATCACGTCGAGGATCACCGCATCCGGCTTGACGTCGCGGGCCAAATCCAGCGCCGCGGGGCCGTTCGTCGCGGTGTGCACCTCGAAGCCCTGGAACTTGAGGCTGACCGACAGAAGTTCGACGATATTGTCTTCGTCGTCGACGACCAGCACCCGCGCCTCGGGAGTTGTTTCTTCTGCGATTGCGGTTGACATCTGTCTATTTGCTCGCACTTAGCTCAGTACAGCCTCGACATATGCTGTGGACTTGCTGTCAGTTAGTTTTGCGACAGCTTCGGGCCGCTCCGACCGGCGCGAATACACTCGTGACATGAACCTCGGCAAAAGCCTGGCCGCCATCGTCACCGCGCCCGCGCGCATCGGACTCGCGGCCGCTGACGCCGGCCTGGGCGTTGCGACGTCGGCGCTCGGCCTGGCGCATCGAACATTGGGCGAGACGAGCTCGCCGGGAGGGCCGAACGCGGTCGCGCACATGCTGGGCATCGACGACGCCCTCACAAGGGCGAACCGGCTGGCGCGGTTGCTGGACGACGACGCGCCGCTGGGACGCGCCCTGGCCACCGACGGGCCGATCGATCGGCTGCTGCGTCCGGATGGGGTGGTCGACATGCTCACGGCACCGGGCGGCCTGCTTGACCGGCTGACCGCCGAGGGTGGCGGGCTGGAGCGGGCGCTCAAGCCCGGCGGCCTGGTGGATCAGCTGACCGCCGACGAGGGGCTGATCGACCGGGTTCTCGCCGAGGACGGGCTGGCCGATCGGCTGCTGGCCGAGGGCGGGCTGATCGACAAGCTCACCGCCCGCAACGGGCCGCTTGAGCAGCTCGCGGCGGTCGCCGACACCCTGAGCCGGCTGGCCCCCGGGATGGAAGCGCTGGAACCGGCCATCGCCACGCTGCAGGACGCCGTCATATCGCTGACCATGGTGGTCAACCCGCTCAGCAACATTGCCGACCGGATTCCGCTGCCCGGCCGTCGGCCGGGCCGCCGCTCGTCACCGCGGACGGTTCGCTCTCAGCGGGTCATCGACCATGACGAGTGAGTCGCTCAGCGCCGACAGGAATGGAGCCGCGTGAGAGACTCGAACTCTCGACATCCGCTTTACAAGAGCGACGCTCTACCAACTGAGCTAACGCGGCCGGGCTGGCTCGATGAGCCACGACGATTCTAGACGGGGCGATGCCGCTCAACTCCGTCGAGTGTGAACGCAGCGATTACAGCGAACCGAACAGCGCAGTCCCCAGCTCCGGACCCATCATCGCGGCGAAGGGCGCCATCATCGCGGTCAGATCGGCCGACAGGGTAGCGGGATCAAAGGCGTTCGCCAGCGCGGCCCATTCTTCCGCCAACTGAGTCGGGTCAACGGCGTTCATCGACGCGCCCCAGTCCGCGGTCAGCGGTGTCGGATCAAATGCGTTCGCCGGCGCGGCCCAATCCGCCGATGGCTGGGTGGCATCGAAGGCGTTCGCTAACGCGGTCAGACCGGCGCTGAAATCGTATGGCGGCGGGATTGTTGGTGGGGTCGAAGCCAAGATCCGTCCAGAATTTGTAGAACTGAGCCGTCAGTTCGCTGAAATCGGGTCCGCTGCCCACAGGGGGACTTGGGTTGTCGAAGTCCCAGAACGGTTGCTGCAGGATCTGTATGGACTGCTGAATCTGCTCTGCGGTCGGGACGTTGGCTTGGCCTGCTGCGTAGGCTTCCAGCCAGGTTTGGATATTGGTATTCCCCGGCCAGGCATCCTCGATGGCTTGAACAAGGTGCGGATAATCCAAATTCGCGTCGGTGACCGCCGTGCACTCGCCAGGACAAAATGGGCTACCAGGCGT
>NZ_JBATXN010000242.1:0-5267 GCF_049673265.1 Mycobacterium sp.
TGAAGAACTCCTCGGAGAACGGATCAAAAACAACCTTCGGTTTGGTCATTGCATCTCCTCAGCGCGGACTGGCGGCTGGAACCGTTACGACGGAATGCCTGACTGTAACGCTAACGGTAGACGGTTCATCGCGTGTCGAAAAGACCTCATCTCATACCCTTATCGCCGTCTCGATGAGGTGGTCGAGCACGCCCAGGTCACTGCCCAGTTCGGCGGCGATGCTCCTGGCCACGGCGACGTCTTTGCCGACGAATTCACCCGCCGTGCCGATGAAAGACGCGACGGATCCGCCCGCGGCGACGATGTCCAGCACCCGACTTGCGCCGCTGCCGTGCGGAAGCACGCTGAGCAGCGTCGACTCCGGAACGCCGAGTTGCACACCCAGTTCCACAGCGCCGGATAGCAATCCGATTTGCGCCGCGAACAGCGCATTGTTGACGAGCTTGACCTTCTGCCCAGTTCCCAACGGACCGACGTGCAGGATCGGATCGCCGTAGCAGCTCAGCACCGGGTGTACGCGCGTCACGGCATCCTCGCTGCCACCGACGAATAGCGTCAGGGCCCCGGCAGCTGCATTGTGCGGGCCTCCGCTGACCGGTGCGTCGACGACGTCGACACCGTGCGGAGCGGCACGTTCGGCGATGGTCTCAACTGTGCGCGGACTGCCGGTCGTGTGCACCACCAACGCCGAGCCCGGCGCCATAGTCGCGAGCAGGCCACTGTCAGAAGGGTCCAGACAGATCTGTTGCACCTGTTGGTCGGTGAACACGCAGACCACCACTGCATCCGCGTTCGCCGTCACCGCAGCCGCATCGGCGACCCCTTCGGCGCCTAATTGGGCTACGGCAGATCGCTTCTCGGCGGTGCGACCCAACACCGCGACGTCGTGGCCCGCCTCGATGAGGCGGGTCACCATGGGACGGCCCATCCGTCCCGCACCGATGAATCCGATTCTCACCGTGGATGTTCCATCAGGGTCAGGGTGGCGTCGGCGGCGTCGAGCACGGCGCCGCCGGGGACGCCAGCCGCGCCGGCGAGGTCGGCGACCAAGCGGACATCTTTCTGAAGCAGCGTCCCCGCGAGGCCGGCGAGGCGGTCTAAACCGCCGGTGTCACCGCCGAGAGTATTGAGCGCAAAGCTGTTTCCGCTGCCGCGCGAGATGACCTCGGTGAGCCGGTCTGGAAGAACTCCGAGCGCCTCTCCGAGCGCCAAAGCCGTTGCCGCGGTTCCCAGGTTGGCGGTGAACAGTAAGTTGTTCAACAGCTTGGTGGTTTGTCCGGAGCCCAGATCACCCAGGTGCACGACCGGGTTGGCGTAGGTCTCGAACACCGGGCGGCAGCGCTCGACGACGTCGGCATCGCCGCCGACCATCACCAGCAGACGACGTTGCTGGACCGCCGGCGCGCCGCCGCTGACCGGCGCGTCGACAACTGAGACACCTTGCGCTGCAGCCGTTTCAGCTAATGCATGGCAGGTCTTGGGATGCACGGTGCTGTGGATGGCAATGATGCCGCCCGGTTTGAGTCCGGCCAGCACCCCGTTCTGGCCGCCGGTGATCTCATCGACGTCGGCATCTGAAACCACGCAGAGGCAGACGAGATCGCTGCTGGCCGCGAGTTCCGCCGGCGATCCGGCGACCTTGGCCGCGGTTTCGCCGAACGGCTCAAGCGACGCCGGTCGGCGCGCCCACAGCGTGGTAGGGAAGCCGGCTTCGGCGATCCGACGCGCCATCGGGGCGCCCTGGCTGCCTAAGCCAATGAATCCGACGTGCATCAACCGGCCTCCAAATCGGGACTTTCACGCGCGACGACACATTCCTCGGCGAACTCCAGAACTGTCGAGTGGTAGGCCGCGGCGGTGTGGCCGAGGCTGATGTTGTGTCCGGCTTCGGCTTGGTGATGGACGACGAACCGCGGCGCGCTGGAGAACATCGCCTCGATCTCGCTTATCGCCGAAGCGTCGGTCTGCCAAACCTTCTCGTATTCGGCGATGCTGAAGTGCACCGGGACCGATACGGCGGGGGCAAGCGCCGGGAAGTCCTGACGGGCCCAGTTGGACACCATCAGGTCCTCATAGGGCGGAGCGCCGGGATAAACCGTTGCCCCGCTGAGTACTTCGGGTGGATACAGCCGTTCGGGGTGCCACAGCAGTTCACGCAGACCTGCTGGGCGGCGTTCCCGGGTGGCCGTCTTCAGCATGTCGCGGGCTGCGGGATGGTAGTGCCGGCCGGTGCCGGCCAATTCGATGCCCAGTAGATCGCTACCGCGTTCACTAGCAGCCATCCGCATCGTCAATTCGCATCCGCCGGAGTGCCCCATCAAAAACAAGCCCGCGCCGCGCGGCCGGTCGCCGACGATACGATCGACCGCCGCGTACGCAAGCGCGACCCGCTGCTCGGGGTGAGCCATCGCCTCCGGGTAGGGGGCCGAGCTGCCGTAGCCGGGGCGATCGAGCGCCACCACGGTGAATCCGTGTGCGGCGCCCGTTCGAAGAAGGGACGATTCGGGGTGGCCTGGACAGTCGAAATAGATTGAGGTGGTGCCTCCGCCGTGAATGGCCACGATGACCGCCCGCGGGTCGGGCGCCTCGGCGACGATCGCGGACATCGGTACGCTGTCGACGATGACGACCCGCGGATGGGGACTCATGTGTCGGCCCGCAGTAGTAGTACGCCGCTTGGTGTTAGGCCGCCACTGCTGACCACGCCGACGCGGGCGTCGGCGACCTGCCGCGGCCCGGCTTCGCCGCGCAGCTGGCTGACGGCTTCATGCAGCAGACCCATGCCATGGGTACGGCCGTGCGACAACTGACCGCCATGCGTGTTGAGTGGCAGCTGACCGTCGCGGGCGATGTTCTTGCCGCCGTCGAGGAATTCCTTGGCCTCACCGATCCGGCAGAACCCCAACGCTTCAATCCAGGACAGGCAATTCATGGTGAACCCGTCGTACAACTCGGCGACGTCGACGTCTTCCGGCCGCAGCGAGGTACGCGACCACAGGTGTGCCGACTGGCCGAGCACCTGCGGCTCGTGGGTCAATGTGCTTTGGTCCCAGTCAATTCGCTCGATGATCTGCGTGCCCACCGCCTCCACCAACACCGGCGGCTTGGCCATGTCGCGGGCGGCGTCGACGGCCGACACAATGACGGCGATGGCGCCGTCGCACGGCACGTCACAGTCGTAGAGCCCGAACGGTGTGGTGATCGGACGGGCGTTCAGGTAGTCGTCCATCGTCATCGGCGACCGGTAGACCGCCGACGGGTTGAGTTCGGCATTGGCGCGCTGGTTCAACGCAATCCAGCCCAGCGTTTCCTTCGTAGTGCCGTAACGATGGAAGTGGCGCTGCGCGTTCTGCGCCAATGTGTGGGCCGCCGAAGTAGCGCCGAACGGCATCAGCCAGTCGGCTCTGCGGCCCATCGACACAGCGATCTTGCCCTGTTTCATCTGCTCGTTGAAGGTGGCTTCCCACAGCGTCCGGAAGCACAGCACGTGACGCGCCAGGCCGCCGGCGACGGCAAGCATCGCCGCGATCACCGAGCCGCCCGGGCCAAAGGTCTCCATCCCGCCGTTGTGCCATGTCGGCCGAATGCCCAGCGCCGCTTCCAGCGCCGTGACGCCGCCTTCGCCGAAACCTCCGAGGTTGCCGCCGCCGGGATAGGTTGACAGGCCGTCGATGTCGTCGAATGTCAGGCCGGCGTCGGCGATCGCTGCCTCGCAGGCCGCCACTGTCAGCGACAGAGCTGGCACCATCAACCGGCGCCCGATCTCCGACATGCCGATCCCGGTGAGCGCCACTTTGTCTTCGAATTTCTCCGGCGTGAGCATCGGGCGGACGTATTCGCCGAAGCGCTCCGGAGCGATTTCGTCGATGGGCAGCGCGGCGGGCCGGGTGTCTTCAATGGGACGGAACAACGGCAGCCACACGTCTTCGACCTGCTCGAAGACGACTTCGACTTGCTGACCGAGCTGCAGTTTCTCGGGATCGCAATCAATGATGTTGGTGGTCAGCCGAACTCGCGGATCTTCGGCGATCGCTACCTGGGCGACGACATAGGGTGCGGGCAAGCCCGGCAGGCTGAATCGGTGGTTGACGGTAAATCCGGCCAGCGTCGCCCGGCCCGACACCGCTCGTACCTCCAGGCGGTGCGAGCGGCAGTAGCGGCACATCGGCGCCGGCGGATGGATGAGCGCCGAGCAGTCGGTGCATTCCTGCAGCCGTAGTGTGCCGTCGGCGCCTGAGCGCCAGAAGAATTCAGTCTCCTCGGTGACCAGCGGCGCTGGGCGTCCGGTGTTCTGCGTCAACGCGTGAAACCCCACTCTGCTTCGTTGGCTTCGGTTTTGAGGTGCGCGGCGGGATCCTCGTCGTCGCGCAAGTCTGGGTGGCGAACGCTGGGTTTGAGATCACCGATCTCGGTGATCGCGTGCACCGGGCAGTCCAGCAGTGCGTTCATCACCGCGTGCTCGTCGGCTTCGGCCACGGTGCCGTCACCGGTCAAGCACGCGTATCCCCAGTCGTCCAGGGAGAAGTAGCCGGGTGCATGCTTGGCGCAGATACCGAAGCCGTCGCAGACCGTGCGGTCGAGGCGAATTTTCATGCCTGCGTCACCACCTCCGCCTCGTAGGGACGGTCGGCGCGGAACGGCCCGTTGCTGCAGCCTTGGCAGGCGCCTTCCAGATGGCGCGCGACCTCGTCGGGAAACTGAGCGAGCAGGCTTGCCGCGACGTTCGTCGCGGCGTCCAGGGTCGCGCAAGCACCGCGCCCGCGGAGCACCACCGACCAACGGCGCAGTCGCTCTACGTCTTCCACAGTGGCGGCGCCGTCGCGCAATGCGCCCGCGGCGGCAGCCATCGCCGCCGTCCCGTTGAAACAGGAGCCGCACTGGCTGGCGTTTTCACGATCGAAGTAGGCCAGCACCGCGGCGGCTACCGCGACCGGGCAGTCGTCGGTCATTACCGAGATCGCGCCGCAGCCCAGGCCGCTGCCAAACCGGCGAAACGTCTCGTGGTCCAGCGATGTCTCCAGCACCCGTCGGTCCAGCAGGCCGGCGAAGTACCCGCCCATCAGCGCGCCCCGCACTCGGTCTGGTGAAATCCCATGCAGGGCAAGCAGTTCAGTGAAGGGTAGGCCGTGCGGCAGTTCGTAGAGCACCGGCGGTCGTCCCGCTCCGGTGATGGTCGCCAGGAACGTGCCCGGCGACAGCGGGGTGCCTTGGGAGCGGAACGCAGCCGAGCCGTTGCTCTGCAGGAAGGGCAGGTTGGCCAGCGTTTC
>NZ_JBATXN010000243.1:0-6166 GCF_049673265.1 Mycobacterium sp.
CATTCGCAAGTCGTTAGATGCCTTGGGGCGACGTCGCATTCGATGCTGCGGATGTGCTCGGGAACCTGGTTGGCGCACCAAGGTTGGACGCGGGCGATGCCAAGCTGCGGAAGCCCGCCGTCGGCCATGTGGCCATGATCCAGCACAAAGTCGCACTGCCTGGATCACATAGCCGACATCTGTTGCATCACATGGCTCCCGGTGCCCAGATCCATGCAGAGGCCAGCAAGGATTTGCAATAAACTTTGTAGGTACTCCGCAGATTCTGTTGTGACCGGGAAAGCCCCGAACACTCAGACACAGGAGTCCCCAATGATCACCACCCGTTTCACCAAGTCCGCCAGCGCTGCCCCCGCTGTTGCTGTGTGGCACCTAATGGGCAAGATCAGCGCACTCGTAGGGCCCTTGTCTTGTCGCTGACATCGCCCCAAGCCACATTCCGTATTGGTGATGGCTTGAGCACTCCCGATTGACCGTTACGCGGCGACATCAACATCGCCGGGTGTCCAGAGAATCGCCAATTGGTTCAGCGGCGCCACAATGAGAAGCTTAGGTCACCGATCACGTGGAGGCCTAAGCACGATGGGACGAACTGGAATCAAGTTCGGTCTTCTGGGGCCTTTGTCCATGACCGTGACCGGCGTGCCGGTGGCATTGGGTACGCCGAAACAGAAGGCAGTGCTCGCCGTGCTACTGATCAACCGCAATCGCGCGGTAGGCACGGAGTGGTTGGTTGACGCCGCCTGGGATCAGTCGCCGGTGCCGGCGTCACGTACCAGCATCCACTCCTATGTGTCGAACCTGCGCCGACTGCTTGGCGGCGCCGGAGTGAATCCCCACGCGGTGTTGGCCAGCGCACCACCGGGGTATCGCCTTAATGTCGCTGACGGCGATTGCGACCTGGATCGCTTCATCGCTAAGAAGAACGCGGGACTTCAGGCCGCCGCAGCAGGACGCTCCGAAGAGGCCAGCGGGCATCTGTCGGCCGCGCTGGCCGAATGGTGCGGGCCGGTCCTTGCCGACTTGGGAGATTTCGAGTTCGTCAAGTCCTTCGCCACCGCGCTGGCCGAGGACCAGATGTTGGTGCATATCGCCCGTGCAGAAGCCGAAATCGCCTGCGGACGCGCCCAGACCGTGATCGGTGATCTTGAAACGCTTGCCGCCCAGCATCCCTACCGGGAACCGTTATGGGCGAAGCTGATCACCGCCTATTACATTGTTGAACGTCAGTCCGATGCCCTCGATGCCTATCGGCGACTAAAAACGGCGCTGGCCGAGGATCTGGGCATCGACCCGGGTCCCACCGTGAGTGCGCTGCACGCGCGAATCCTGCGCCAGGAGCGTCTGAATACCAAGCGGGTCGCCAAGACCACCGCGATGCGCGCCATGACCGGCGTGCACACCGCGTCGGCGGGCGAGTCGGCTGTGGCACGCTTGCGCGACGCCACCGGAGGCCTCTATCCACTAAAAGGGGCGGCCACCCGGGTAGGGCGGCTTGCAGATAATGACATCGTTCTCAACGACGACGATGTCAGCAGGCATCACGCGGTAATCATCGATACCGGCGGCAGTTTCGTGATTACCGATTTGGATTCGGCCAACGGCATGAAGGTGCAAGGCCAGCGAATCCGTCCCAGCGCCACCCTCGCCGATGGTGACTGCATCAGCATCTGCGACCACGAGTTCACCTTCGAGATAAGACGATGAGGAAGCTAGCCCCCAGACCGGTACACGTCTCGCGCCACTGAGCTCCGCTGTAGGGGCTGCGGGGTGGGCGAGGCGGTAGAGCGCCTGGCACTTCCGTGGATGGTCACTGATCCCGTGGGACGAAGTCATTTGGGCGGTGCTTCCGGGGCCGCTGTGGTACGGTTCGCTGTCCTACAGCTGGCTTTGAAGCGGAGGACAAGATGGACTTCGGACAAGCGATTTCGGCCGGATTCACCAAATACTTCAATTTCCGCGATCGGGCCTGCCGGTCCGAATTCTGGTATTGGGCTCTCTTCACAAACATCCTCAGCATCGTGGCGTTCGTCATCGACTTGATGCTGAAGACACAGCTGCCGATCGCTGTCTGGCTTGTTACGCTCCCCACCTACATTCCCACCCTCGCCATCGGCGTGCGGCGCCTGCACGATCTCGACCGCACCGGCTGGTGGGTTCTGATCAGCTTTATCCCGCTGATCGGCATCATCGTTCTCTTGATCTGGTGGGCCACCAAGGGGACCGACGGACCGAACCGATTCGGACCGGATCCCTTAGCCGCGAATCCAATTCCGACTGAGCAATTCGGCGCTCCGGCTTAGGGCGGGGCGTTCTGCTGCGTGACGACTGCGTACTCACTGCGCGTCCTCGCGCAGCTTGAGTCGGGCGTCGATGAAGCTTCCCCAGTCCACGCTCAAGTCCGGACCGGGCCGGCCGAGCACCGGGTGGGCGACAAACCCGGCTGTGCCCAGGGACTCAGATTGCTCATCAAACACCGTTCGCTAGCTGTTGAGGTCATGGCAAGGTTGAGGCGGACAGCTTGAAAATTCTTGAAAGAGCTTTGGTATCCCACGCCAGTGCCCAGAAGACGAGGGCTATCCGACGTGGTGCTGTCGGCTTATTGGGACCGCTAATCCGCGGGCTTAGGGGCGTGGATCGAAGCTGCCCTGCACGTTTCCGTTGGCCCCTTCCGTAAAGCCTTCGGTTCCCTCGGGTTCGGCCTTCTCGGAGGTCTTGCGCGCGACAACCGGAAAGACAGTCTCCATCCCGCTTCGGCCCTTGATTTCGACGGATTCGCTTGCACCCCAGATAAATTGAGCTGCAACGGCACGGTGTACGCCACTGGTCACCATCACCGCCGCCCGTCCGTGGCGGCCGGCCAGCCCGGACAACCGGAACGCCACGTTGGTCGCATCGCCGATCACGGCGTCAACTGACCTGGTCATCGCGGCCAATGCGGCCCTGCCCTGCACCACACCCCAGCCCATGTGGATCGGCGAGCCGTCTGGTCCGCGCAACGGCAGCTCGGGGGCGAGCTGCTCCACAAGCTGATTCGCGGAGAGAGCGAAGTCGATCGCCAGCTCGATGGCATCCGGAAACCGGCCCAGCTCCCATACCGCGAACAGCGCATCGCCGGCGTAGTGATTCAGGCTGCCGTGATGTGCCTGCAGGACACCGCCGAGCCGATGCCACAGTGTGTGCAGGCTTCGCGCCATAACTTGCTCGTCGGTTACCTGCGAGATCGTCGAGTAGTTGACGATGTCGCCGACCACCATCACCATGGCCGCTTGGCCGATCCGGGCCTGCGTGAGCCGTGGGGCGATCTTGGATACAGCGGTGAATCGCTGCGAGGCGAAGGTAAGTGCCACATCGCCGATCCGGATTTCGTCGCCGGGCCGAATCGGCAGTGGAACCGCGCGTTCGAGCCGCATACCGTTGAGCAACGTGCCGTTGCTGCTGGTGTCGACGACGAACGCCTGATCGCTTGCGGCGTCGAGCCGGATCTCGAGGTGGGTACGGGAGATTTCGGGGTCGTCGATCACCAGCCTGCGTCGCTCGCTGATGCCCGTGCATTCCCGACCGACAAACAGCTGATCAAATATCGGCACGTTGCGTTTGGAGCCGCCCTCGTCGACGACGAGGTAGCCCAGTGGCTCATCGGGCTGCCCGCCCGGCACCTTTTCGAAGGCCGCCATCATCGCCTCGTTGCTAGCCGTCGCCGCACTTATCCGGCTGCGCGTGTGCACTAGTACGGCCAGTCCGCGGCATACCGAATGCGTTGCAGGACAACGCTCTTCCATAGATGCGACGTACTCGCTGGCTCGTTGGCGTCACAACTGTCCTTCATGCCTGCCGACTAGTGACGGTCCAGACACTACCGGCTGGTCAGCCCGGGTGAATACCGTTTTTGGCATATCGGCGTTCGAGGAACGCCTGCTCAACGAGGTCAGCGCCCAAGTGGAGTCACCGCGTTCGAGACAGCCGCTGCTGAGCCTGCTGGCGGAGGTCGAGGGCATGCACGCCGAACTGGGCGACCCAGTGGCTGTAGGAGCGGTAGTTCTCGCGCCACAGTTCGGGGGCGTTGAACGTCGCAAGAAAGTATTGATCTGCTACATCTACCAATTGCTTACGACCAAGTGCCGTTGCGGCGACGTAGAGCGCCCACGACCGTGAGAAGTTGAGCCCGGCCGCGTGGACGCTGGTCACCTCGTGTGGTGACAGCGGCCGCACGGAGGTGACCGTGTCCAAAACCCGCGCGAGATCGGCGTTGTCCATCACGTTGGGATCGGCGATGTGCGCGTCGCTGAGGGCAAGGAGGAGATTGGCACAGGGATCGAAAAACCCACTTGTTCGCCGGCTCGCTTGGGAGCATGGCTCCTTCCAGCGTCTCGCTAACACCGACACAATGGTGCGGCGAAGGGTGGCCGCATCGTCCGGAGCGAAGCGCATGTACCAACGGTGCAGAGCGAACACCGCGAACGACAGGTTCTGATATTCAGTCGCAGAGAGCTCGGGGCCCTCGACGTGATCAGTGATCCAGCGACGCAGCTGAGAAGTTACCTCCAAGGCTAACGGTGCCATGTCCGCTGAGGCCGATTCTCGATTGAGAATCAGAAACCACGCGAAGCCGTACGGAATCTCCTGATCGAGTTGCCCGGCATTTAGCGACGCAAGCTCGCTGCGCAGGCCGTCGGCAGATATTACGGACTTGGCGATATCGACAAACTTCGGGTCGCCGGTAAGGCGTGAGATGACCCGGAGTGCATAGTTTCCGTGGACCGCACTATGCCAATCGATACATCCGTGGAAGACCGGGTGCGAAGTATCGTCGCGCACAACGCACGCAGCAATCGGCGCCGAAAGAGCTCGAGCCACGTTCGCCACACCCCCGGCCACGTCCAGCGAAGCGGTTGACGGTGTCGATGGGCTACGGCGAGACGACTCGCGCCGGTCGGCCCACACCGAGCAGGCCGCGAACAGAAGCGTCGTTGCTACGACGCCTACTAGTGCCAGCCGGGTGGGGCGGCGCAGCAACGCTCGCCTTTTGCTGTCTAACATGATCGCCACACGATCGAGTCAGCGTCGCCAGGCGTTCCACATGCCGGCCATTATCTAGTGCCCTCGACGGATCGCGCCACAGCTTTGCGGTTTGCCGCCTGTATATTGCGCGACCGGGGCCGGTCGAACGAGAACGACGCCAAGGCTGCCGCAGTTGTGGCCGACAGCCTATCGCCAAGAAAATTCCAACAAGTCCGCCTCAAACTTCGGCTATGCATTCCGCCGGTCTAGAACGAATTTGCTTACTAGGCTATGAGCACAGCAAAACACGTAGCTGCATCGCAAAAAGGCGGTCGCAGATTTCCTCAAGAGAGGTCAACATGACTAAGAGACACACCCATGCACGGCACTTCCTCACGCAACGGTCCGTGCCTATCGCCACTGCGATCTTCGTCGCGGCGGGAGCCGCTGTCATGGCCTCCGCATCGCCAGCCGAAGCGCAGCCACCGGGGACCCTCTGCGGTCATGTCGAGACTCGCCAAGGCGTCGCTCTACCGGTCATTGTGCTCAACGGTAATCCCGACTGCATGACGGCGGTTCAGGTTGCCTCGGACTATCTGACCGGACCACGACCCGCCGACCTCGGCACCCTCCAGCTCGTGAACGTCAACGGTTGGCAGTGTTCCGTGCCTTTGCTTCCGGGGCGTTCTCACGCCGACTCCTATATGGAGTGCGATCAGGGAGGCAACAGTTTCAAAATCGGCAACTGAGATATTCCGATAATTTCGAGCTCGTTTGGCGCACGCGCGTCAATGAAATCACGGTCGGATATTGCAAAATGCGCCCTGGGCTCGTGTCTTAGGTGCGCCGGATTCACCAGAGCCGTCAGCGTTGGACGGCGGGCATCAACACTGCCTTGATCATGTCGTCCTCAGTGTCCTTTGAGGATTGGGTGGTCCAACGGCGTCCCGTTTTCGTAGGGGTTGTTTTCGCCAAGGGGGTAGGGTCCTCCAGGCGCGCCAGCGCAGAAATCGTTGTAGTGCGCGGCGTAGACAGCATTGAAGCAGTCAGCGGCCACACCGCCGGGCCAGGTGCTTACGGGGCCTGGGGATTGGCCGGCTGGCGCGCCCCCCTGGGGCGGCGGTGCTGGCTGTACTGGCACAGCCGGAGGCGGCGGTGGATACGG
>NZ_JBATXN010000244.1:0-5602 GCF_049673265.1 Mycobacterium sp.
GGATAGCACTTGCCTGGACGATTTCGAACAGCTCGGCCCGCGACTGGGGGAAGTGTTCGCACAACGCTTTTGAGAGCTCGACGCCCTCGGCCGCCAGCAACTGGGAGAGCAGCGGCACGCAGGAGCCGCAGGAGGTGCCGGCTTTGGTGCAGCCCTTGAGGTCGCCGACGGTGCACGCACCGTCGGCGATCGCCGCACACAGCGCGCCCTTGGTGACGTCATTGCAGGAGCAGATCTGCGCGTCCGCGGGCAGCGCACCCACGCCGATCGCCGACGCGCCGCCGGAACCGGCCGGCGCGATCAGGCTGACCGGATCGCCAGGCAGCTTCGAGCCGACCAAAGGGCGCAGCACGCCGTAGCTGGATGCATCGCCGACCAGAATGCCGCCGAGCAGGGTTTGCACGTCGTCGGAGAGCACCAGCTTGGCGTAGGTACCGCCGATCGGATCGGAGACGACGACCTCAAGCGCGCCCGGCGTGGTGGCCAGCGCGTCGCCGAAGCTGGCGACGTCGACGCCTAGCAGCTTGAGTTTGGTGGACAGGTCGGCGCCCGGGAAATCGGCGTCGCCGCCGAGCAGCCGGTCGGCCACCACCTCGGCGGTTGTGTAGCCGGGTGCGACCAGGCCGTAGCAGCGGCCCTCGATCGCGGCGACCTCCCCGATCGCGTAGACGGCGGGATCACTTGTCGCGCAGGATAAGTCGCAGAGCACGCCGCCGCGCTCGCCGATGTCGAGGCCCGCCTCCCGGGCCAGCTCGTCGCGGGGGCGTACTCCGGCCGAGAACACCAGCAGCGCCGCGTCGATCACGTCGTCGTTGCTAAGGGTGACGCGAAGTCGGTCGTCGATCCGCTCGATAGCCGACGTTCCGGCGCCTACGGTGACGTCGATGTCCAGCGCGCGCACCGAGCGCATCAGGTGCTCGCCGCCCGCCTCGTCGACCTGCAGTGGCATCAGCCGCGGTGCGAACTCGACGACGTGCGGCCGAATTCCCATCAGCCGCAACGCGTTAGCGGCTTCCAGGCCGAGTAGTCCGCCACCGACGACGATGCCGACGGCCTTGGGGTCGCGGGCCAGTGCGGCCTCCGCGTCGACGCGGATAGCGTCCAGGTCGTCGAGCGTGCGATACACGTGGCAGCCGTCGCAGTCCTTGCCAGGTACCGGCGGCACGAACGGGTACGAACCGGTGGCCAGCACCAGCGCGTCGTAGTCAACCGTCGAGCCGTCGGCGACGCTGACCCGCTTGGCGTCCCGGTCGATTCCGGTGACTGGCTGGCCGAGTCGCAGGTCGACGAGATCGTCGCCGGCGTATCCGTTACCCGTGAGCGCCAGCAGCGAGCGGTCCCAGGCGCCCACGTAGGACGACAGGCCGACCCGGTCGTAGGCGGCGTCGGCCTCATCGCCCAGCACGACGATCCGCCAGGCACCTTCGGTGTCTCGCGCCCGCAGCGCCTCGACAAACCGGTGTCCCACCATGCCGTGACCGATGACCACCACTGTGCGTGTCCGCACGCGTTAACTCCTCTCAACTAACTGTCGGTACCGACGGTAGGCACCTGGTATTGCGACGCGCGTTGCGCCCGATTGCCGCGCGATCACGGCTTTCTCACGCCGGACTGGGCGAAACCGTGAGGATCAGTAGACGTCACGTACGTACCGCCCCTCGGCCGACATCGCTCGCAGATACGTGACCGCGCTCTTCGGACTTCGTCCGCCGTGCTCGGCGACGATCCCGCGCAGCGCCTCGTCGACGTCCCGCGCCATCCGGGAGGCATCGCCGCAGACATAGAGGTGTGCGCCGTCGGCGATCCACTTCCATAATTCAGCGGCGCTTTCGCGCATCCGGTCCTGGACATACAGCTTGTTGGCGCTGTCGCGGGAGAACGCGGTGTCCAGCCGGGTGAGCACCCCTGATCGCCGGAAGGCGTCCAGCTCGTCGCGGTAGTAGAACTCGGAGGCCTCGTGCCGCTCGCCGAAGAACAGCCAGTTGGCACCGGCATGGCCGCGCGCGGCACGATCGTGAAGGAAGCCGCGGAACGGCGCGATACCGGTTCCCGGTCCCACCATGATCACCGGTGTATCCGGGTCCTGCGGCGGCCGAAAGTGCTTGGTACGCTGGATGAATACGTCTATTTCAGCACCGACTACCAAGTTCGCCAGATATCCCGAGCAGACACCGTGCCGCACCGCGCCGTCGGTGGCGGCAGCGGTCGACTCGAAACGGACGACCGCTGGGGTCACATGCACACGGGTCGGGTCTTCCAGCGGGCTCGACGAGATCGAGTACAGCCGCGGTGTCAGCGGCCGCAGCACGCTCAACCATTCGTCCAGCTCTGCCTCGACGGGATGACTCGCCAAGAGGTCGAGGGCTTGGCGCCCGCGGGTCCAATCCGCGAAGTTCGCCGGATCCTCGATCACCGCCGCCAGGTCGTCGGCCGGCCGGCGCTCGTGCACGAAGCGGATCAGGTCAGGCGTGATTCGGGTGATGTCCATTCGCGCACATAATGATTCGGCCAGCGCCATCGTCTGGCCGCCGACGCTGACTTCCGCCGAGCCGTCCAGTCCAGTGCGCTCCAGGAACTCGATAACCACTTCCGGCCGGTTGTGCGGCCATACGCCGAGTGAGTCGCCCGGGCCATATTCGAGGGTGCCCTCCGGCAGATGGATGCCGATGTTGCGCACGTCTTTGTCGGAGCTTGCGCCGCAGAGGGTGACGTTGCTCGCGACGGTTGTGCGTAGCGGATTGGTTCTTGAATACGACGGTGCTGCAGCTGGTTTCGGTTCCGACAGGCTCTGCGCCGGCCCGGTCAGTGTGGTAATGACACGGTCGGTCCAGGCCGCAGCGGTGGCTTCGAAGTCCGGCTCGCACGATGCCCGGTCGACAATGCGGTGTGCACCCAGGTGGTCCAGCCGGGCGTCGAGCCTGCGGGCGAAGCCGCAGAAGTTGGTGTACGACGAGTCGCCGAACCCGAGCACGGAAAAGTCCACGGAGTCAACGTCGCCCGGTTCAGCGGCGGCCAGCGCGTGCCAGAGCGCGATGCCGTTGTCCGGCGGTTCCCCATCGCCGGTGGTGGACACCACGAACAGCACCGTCCCGTTCAGGTCGGACAGCGATATCTCGTCGGCGCCGCGAAGCCGCGCGGTGATGCCGGCATCGTTGAGCCGCTCGACGCATGTCGTGGCGAATTCCTCGGCCGTGCCGGTCTGCGACGCCCACACCACCGTTGCCGCCGGGCCGCCGACTTGGTCGGGCGCGTGGGCCGTCGATCCCGCTGTGCGGGAGAAGATCCCGGCCAGCACTCCGTCGACCCACGCCCGATTGGCGGGCGCGAGTGGCGTGGCCGTCGGCAGCGTCGGCATCTCATCGGTGGGTGGGTTCGCTCGGACACCGGCGACGAAGCCGGACAGGAACAACTGCTCGTCGGCGTTGAGCGTCGCCGGCGCCGGCAGCGGGCCCAGCGCAGCAGCGAGCGCGTCGACCGGCGCGGTGGCCTCCAGCGGCCTCGGTTGTGCTGTGGGAGCCTCGGTGTCGACGGCGGTGAGCGCGACCGCGCACACCTTGAACTCTGGCTGCAGCGACTCGGCGTCGACGGCATCGTTGGTCACCGCGTTGACCGCCACCTCCGGTGCGAACGCGTCGGCCCAGTGCATCGGGGCGAAGCAGACGCCCGGCCGCACGGCCTTGTCGATGACCGCCGGAAGCACCGCGCGGCCGCGGCGGGACCGGATCTCGACCCGATCGCCGTCGCGCACGCCGAGCCGGTCGGCGTCCTCGGGGTGCAGCTGCAGGAATGGTTCGGGGTTGAGCTTGTTGAGCTTGGCCACCTTTCCGGTCTTGGTCATGGTGTGCCATTGGTGTGCGAGCCGACCGGTGGTGAACACCAGAGGAAACTCGTCGTCGGGCAGCTCCGCTGCGGGGAGGTACGGCCGCGGCAAGAACCGGGCGCGACGGCTCGGTGTCGGGAAGGCCAGCGCCGGGACGCTGCCGTCCTCGGCGGTGTGCAGATCCTGGCTGACGCCGTCGTTGCGGTAGCGGATCGGGTTGCGGTCGGTGCAACCCGGCGCCGCGGGCCACTGCACCGGTGTGCGGCGCAGCCGCTGGTAGTCCACACCGCGCAGGTCCCAGCCGGTGCGCGGATTGTGGAAAGTGGCAAGTTCAGCGAAAATCTCTGCGGCGGAGTCGAACTCGAAGCCGCGATAACCCATGGCGGTGGCAACCCGGCAGATCAGCTGCCAGTCCGGCATGGCCTCGCCGGGCGGGGCCATCGCGGGGGCGCAATGGGTGAGCGTGCGCTCGCTGTTGACCATCACCCCGTCGGCCTCTGCCCACAGCGCGGCCGGCAGCACCACGTCGGCGTATTCGGCGGTCTCGACGCCGGCGAACGCATCCTGGACCACCACCAGCTCGGCGCGCTGCAGACCGGCGATCACCGAGGCTCGATTCGACACCGAGGCAACGGGATTGGTGCAGATGATCCAGGCCGCCCGGATCTCGCCATCGGCCATCCGCCGATACATGTCGATGGTGCCGGTACCGCCCTCGGCGCGGATCGTCCCGGGCTCGAGCCCCCAGCGGTCTTCGACGAACGCGCGGTCGGCGGCATCCAGGGCGGACCGCTGGCCGGGCAGGCCCGGGCCCATGTATCCCATTTCCCGGCCGCCCATCGCATTCGGCTGACCGGTCAGCGAGAACGGGCCCGCGCCCGGGCGGCAGATCGCTCCGGTCGCCAGGTGCAGGTTGCACAGCGCGTTGGTGTTCCAGGTGCCGTGGGTGGACTGGTTGAGGCCCATCGTCCACAGGCTCACCCAGCTCTTCGTGCCGCAGATCAGCTCCGCGACGGCGCGCAGATCCGCCTCGTCGATCCCGGTGATGGCGGCGACGAGATCCGCCGGATACTCGTCGAGCAGGGCGTTCAGCGGCTCCCAGCCCTCGGTGTAGGTGGCCACGAATTCGGTGTCGACGCCGCCCCCGTCGCGCACCAGGCGCAGCAGCCCGTTCAGCAGGGCCAGGTCGGTGCCCGGGCGCACCGGTAGGTGGTAGTCCGCCTTGGCCGCGGTGGCGGTCCGCCGCGGATCGACGACCACCAGCTTCGCGCCGTCGCGGACGCGGTCCATCATCCGCAGGTACAAGATCGGGTGGCAATCGGCCATGTTCGCGCCCAACACCAAAAACAGGTCGGCGGTGTCCAGGTCGTCATAGCTGCCGGGCGGGCCGTCGGCGCCCAGCGACTGCTTGTAGCCGGTGCCCGCGCTGGCCATGCACAGCCGCGAATTCGACTCGATCCACTGGGTCCGCAGGTAGCCCTTGGCGAGCTTGTTGGCCAGGTATTGCGCCTCGATGGACATCTGCCCCGACACGTACAGCGCGATCGCGTCGGGACCGTGCTGGTCGCGAATCGCCGACAGCCGGTCCGCGACCGTCTGGACAGCGGCGTCCACGCCGGTCGGCGCTGCGTCGGCGCTGCGCTCCGGACGGACCAGAGCCGTCGTGAGGCGGCCGGCAGCGCGCAGCATATCCGCGGTGGTGTTGCCCTTGGTGCAGAGTCGTCCCCGGTTGGCGGGGTGATTCGGTCGGCCGACGGCCTTGGTCACCACGCCGTCAGCCAC
>NZ_JBATXN010000245.1:0-1787 GCF_049673265.1 Mycobacterium sp.
GCGACGTCGCCGTAAGTGCTTGAGTGCCTTAACAATTACCCGGTGACGGCCGGTATGAGCGCTGCTGCCGTCAACGCCGTCAGCGCGCGTCGCAACGGCTCTACATCACCGCTTGCATCGGCAAGCAGCACTCCGCCCTGATAGGCGGCAAGAAGGCCGCCGGCCAGCATGGCTGGATCGGTGTCTGCGAGCAGGCCACCGTTGTCTGCGACCCGCCGAAGTCCTTCGGCGAAAAGCGCTTCCCACCGCGCAAACCCCGCTTTCAACGCATCCCGCGCGGGCCCATCATCCTGGTCGAGTTCATGCACTAATGATCCGATCGGGCATCGAATCGGATCGGTTGAGGACGCGTAGACCCGGACGGCGTCGTCGCACCAGGCGCGCACATCTGCAGCCGTCGACATCTCAGCAAAAGACGGTTGCATCGACGCGATCACCCGCTCGACCTGCAAGCTGACGACGTCGGCCACAAGATCGGCCTTGCTGGCGAAGAAATGGTAGAGCTGGCCGCGCCCGACGCCCGATGCGGCCCCGATCTCGTCGAGCGTTGTCGTACGTACACCCTGCTGGCTGGACATCTACCGGGTGCTGGAGACCGAGATGTTCGCCGCTACCGGGATCAAACCCAACCTGGACTTCCCGACCGGACCCGCCTATTACCTGATGGGCTTCGACATCCCCATCTTTACACCGCTTTTCGTGATGAGCCGTATCACCGGCTGGACCGCCCACATCATCGAGCAGGCCGGCTCCAATGCACTTATCCGCCCGCTCAGTCAGTATTCGGGTTTGCCTCAGCGCAGTCTTAGCGCCGCTACAGCAGATCGGTGATTGTCTTCAGACCGGCGTCGTAGAGCACACCGGGCAGCATGCCGCCGTCGTGCTCGATGGTGGTGCCGTTGACAAAGTCGGCGTCTCCGCTGGCCAAAAAGACACACACCCGGCCCACCTCCGCGGGCTCACCGGCACGGCGCAACGGGACAGCGGCGAAGTACTTTTCGCCGGTCGGATCGTCTTTGGGCAGTACAAACGACCGGAAGTTCTCCGTCATCGTCGGCCCGAGCGCCACACAGTTGACGCGGACCTTAGGCCCCCACTCCTGCGCCAACGAACGGGTGAGGTGGTTGAGCCCGCTTTTGGCCGCCCCGTAGGAGACCAGGGTCGGTGATCCGGCCGGATGCCCGGCACCGCTGGAAATATTGATGATGCAACCGATTCCGTCCTGGGTGGCGATCTGTCGATACACGCGGATGGCAAACCAGAGCGGGCTGATCAGGTTCATCTGCACTGCAAAGGCGTGGAAGAGCGCGGAGCGTTCGTAGTCGTCGTTGCTGCGCGGTGCGCCCTGGACGCGTTGCACGAGCTCGGGAATGCTCTCCGCGTGCGGTGCCGGGACGGTCCCGCCGGCGTTGTTGACCAGGATGTCGATCCGGCCATGCGCGGCAACCACGTCGCTGACAAATGAGTCGATCGAGCGGTAATCGCCTTGATCGCACACCTTTTGCTCGGCGCGCGGCGCCCAGTCTGCGTCGATGCCGGGGATGGTGTCCAGCGGTGAGCGCGAGCATCCGACGACGGTGGCACCGGCGCGCAGCAATTCATGGGCGATGCCGACACCCACGCCGCGGCTCGTTCCGGTGACGATCGCGACCTTGCCGTCAAGGAGTCCCACGCTCCGTCCCTTCCGTCCTGTTGACAGTGCCTGCCATTTGGTCATACTCTGCCATTCAGGCGTCGACATGTAAAGGGCAGGTGTGCGCGTGGGTAGTCGGTCCAAACTTCGTGTC
>NZ_JBATXN010000246.1:0-8292 GCF_049673265.1 Mycobacterium sp.
GTCCGAACTCCGTGTTGGGCAGCAAAATCCCGTTGTGGATGACCGCCGACCCGATCCCGGTTCCGAATGTGAGCAGCACCACCACGCCGGTGGTGTCTTTGCCCGCCCCATAGCGCTCTTCGGCCAGCCCCGCCGCGTCGGCGTCGTTGAGAACCACGATCTGCTGGCCGTTCAATTCGGAGCTGATGATGTCACGGGCGTTGGTTCCGATCCAGGACTTGTCGACGTTGGCCGCAGTCCGGACGATGCCATGCGTGACGACACCCGGATAGGTCACCCCAAGCGGGCCGGTCCAGCCGAATTCGTGGACCACGGCCGCGATCGTCTTTGCGACTGCGGACGGTGTGGCCGGTTGGGGGGTCAGCAGCTTGTACCGGTCGCCGACCAGCTGGCCGGTCTTCAGGTCGACGATTCCGCCCTTGATGCCGCTGCCGCCGACGTCGATACCGAAACCCTGGCGCGCGGGAATCTCGGGCACATCGATTCCGGTGGAGGCGGCGGTCGAGTCGGTACCGGTCACGAGAATCTCCTCGGCGAGACTGGGGTGTCGACAAAACCCTAGTGCGTCGCTGAATGGTTGGCGGGCTTGTTACTCGGACGTTGCTGGAACCGGCGCCAACTGTGATGCGATGGACCGGTGAGCACGCCAAGGAACCAACCGGCAGAGCTGCGTTCGGTGGCCGAGAGGCTGGCCGGCGAAGCCGCGGCCTTCGCCCGGCGCCGTCGTAGCGACGTGTTCGGCCCCGACGCGCGCGCCGGGGGCAACGATGCGGTGCGAACAAAGACGACGCCCACCGATCCGGTCACCATCGTCGACACCGAGACCGAACGGTTGTTGCGTGATCGGTTGGCGCAGTTGCGATCCGGCGACCCGATTCTGGGTGAAGAAATCGGCGGGCCGCAGTCTCCGGCGGGCAGCGCCGCGGGCGCCGTCACCTGGGTGCTTGACCCGATCGATGGCACGGTGAATTTCGTCTACGGCATCCCGGCCTATGCGGTGTCGGTGGCAGCACAGGTCGATGGTGTGTCGGTGGCCGGTGCGGTTGCCGACGTCATGGGCGGGCGGGTGTACTCGGCCGCGGTCGGGCTGGGTGCACACGTCATCGACGAGCTGGGCACGCACCCGCTGCGGTGCAACGCGGTCGACGATCTGTCGCTGGCGTTAGTGGGCACCGGATTCGCGTACTCCCAGCGACGTCGCACGGTTCAGGCGACACTGGTGGCCAAAATCCTGCCGGTAGTCCGCGATGTGCGTCGGATCGGCTCTGCCGCAATGGATTTGTGCATGGTGGCGGCGGGCCGATTGGACGCCTACTACGAGCACGGGCTGCATGTCTGGGACTGCGCGGCGGGCGCGCTGATCGCCGCCGAGGCGGGCGCCCGGGTGGTGTTGCCAGCGCCGGGAGATCCCGACGGAGCCGCCGCGCTGGTCGTTGCCGCCGCGCCCGGGATCGCCGACCAGTTACTCGCGGCCCTGGAGCAATTCGACGGCCTCGCTCCGATTCCGGGCTGATCAATCCAACCGACCCAGCGGTCAGCAGGTGCCCGAGTGGATCTTGGCCAGCAGCGCCGGATCGGCGGGCTCGGCATCGCCGGGACGCAGGCCGGCAAGTACCGCGGCGATGTCGTCGCTGTGTGCCAGCGCGCTGAAATCGGTGCCGAGGACCAGGTCGACGGAATCGTCGGTGCGGTCATCGCGAAACAACTCGGCGCACGGCGCGATTAGCCATACCGCCGCAGCGGCGGCCTGGCCCGCGTCGCCGAAGCGGATCTGGCCCTGGCAGTTCAGCCTGGCCTTGGCATAGACCGGATCGTTGGCGGCGGTCGGCTGCGCGAAGCCCAGGTCTTTCAGCGCACCGGCGACTTCGGCCGCCTGACCACCGCGACCGCTGGCGTTCAGGACACGCAGTTTGGTATCGGCGAGTTTTGCGGGCGCGACATTGACCATCGTGCTGGGTGACACCTGGGTGCCCAGGTGCGGCGCTCCCGGGTCGGTCTGCTCCGGCGGGAAATTGCATGCGGCGGTCTCGTGGACGTCGGGCGGCCGGGTGAGGGCCATCGTCCACACCACCGCGGTCGCCACCACCAGCACGACTAGCAGGAAAATCGCGGGCCGGGCGTTGCGACGGCGGAACGGTCGACCATGGCGGTCGAAGGCTGTGCCTTCGGTGATTTGCGCGACCACGTACGCACTCTAAACGGGATGTTTAGGGCGAGGTAACGCGGTTAAATCCGCGATGTGACGTAAATCACACTCGAAACCTGGGCATACGGGCACGAATCGTTTGGTGGATGCGTTCGACGCTGGTACAAAGCTTTGCTTGCGAGGTATACGAGGGGACAGATGATGGCTACCGACTACGACGCCCCACGGCGGACCGAAACCGATGACGTTTCTGAGGATTCCCTAGAGGAACTCAAGGCACGGCGAAACGAAGCGGCGTCGGCGGTAGTCGACGTCGACGAATCAGAATCTGCCGAGTCTTTCGAGCTGCCTGGTGCCGACCTGTCCGGCGAAGAGCTGTCAGTCCGCGTGATTCCCAAGCAGGCCGACGAGTTCACGTGTTCGAGCTGCTTTCTGGTGCAGCACCGCAGTCGGCTGGCCAGCGAGAAAAACGGCGTGATGATCTGTAACGACTGCGCGGCCTGACAAGGTGGATTGCCCGCCTCCTCAGCGGGCGGTTGCCCGCCCGCATCGTCACCGGGCGGTGGATTGCGCGCCTAGACAGCGGGCGGTTGCCCCGCCCGCACCGTCACCGGGCGTCAGCTGCGCAATGCCGAAAGCACCCGCTCGGGGTGACGGCAGCTCACCAGCCAGTAGGGCGTCGGGTCGTCGACGTCGTCCAAAACGAGCAGCACCATTGGGCCTACCCAGCCTCGGTGCACCACGTACGCCGCGGGGTCGAGTTGGCGCCCCAGCGCCGCGGACTTGGCCGAGCGGGGGATATCTGCGGAACGGGCGATCACAGTGACGGGCAGATGCGCCTCGCCGGCCCACAATTCGACTCCGCCCTCGCCGGCGGTGACCCGGATCTCGATTCGGCCCAGCCACAGCAGCGCTCCGGAAGCCACCACGAACAACACCGCGAACGGCAGCCAGCGCGGCAGGCTCGACACGCCCTGGTTGACTTCCAGAGCAACGATCGCCGCGAGCGCGAAACCCAATGGCCACCACCACCATGGCACCCATAGCCGCTCGCGATACCGCACGCTTTGCGGCGCGACTCGCGTACCTGACATTCGGTCAAGGGTAATCTGTGCCCCCGTGTCGACGAGTCTGGCGGTTGTGCGTCTTGACCCCGGGCTACCGCTGCCCACCCGTGCCCACGATGGCGACGCCGGCGTTGATCTCTACAGCGCCGAAGACGTCGAGCTGGCGCCCGGACACCGTGCGCTGGTTCGGACCGGGATCGCGGTTGCGATTCCGTTCGGAATGGTCGGGTTGGTGCACCCGCGGTCTGGATTAGCTTCTCGGGCAGGGCTTTCGATCGTCAACAGCCCGGGGACCATCGATGCCGGCTACCGCGGTGAGGTGAAGGTCGCGCTGATCAACCTTGATCCTGCGACGCCGATCGTCGTGCATCGCGGCGATCGGATCGCCCAATTGTTGGTACAGCGCGTCGAGTTGGTTGAACTGGTCGAGGTGTCGTCGTTCGACGAGGCCGGGTTGGCCGAGACCACCCGTGGCGAGGGTGGCCACGGCTCCTCGGGCGGGCACGAGAGTTTATGAAGGGGTGGCGCTGGTAATGGCATTCGGTAGACGCAAACCCAAAGACGAGCCAGCCGACGAGTCGGAATCTCTGGAAGTGTCGGCCCCACCCACGGAACCGGAACGGCCGGTCCAGGGCGCGGCCGCCGATGACACCGAGGGCCCGTTCGACATCGAGGATTTCGACGACCCTGCGGCGGCCGAGGCGGGCCGTCTCGATCTCGGTGCGGTGTTGCTGCCGATGCCGCCGTCGGCCCAGCTGCAAGTCGAGTTGACCGACACCGGCGTCCCCAGCGCGATATGGGTGGTGACACCCAACGGCCGCTTCACCGTCGCCGCTTACGCGGCGCCCAAGACCGGCGGCCTGTGGCGTGAGGTGGCCGGCGAGCTTGCCGACTCGCTACGCAAGGACGGGGCAACGGTGAGCATCCAGGATGGCCGCTGGGGCCGCGAGGTAGTCGGCAGCGCGACCGGAGTGGTCCGGTTCATCGGCATCGATGGCTACCGCTGGATGATCCGTTGCGTCGTCAACGGCTCGCCCGAAACCATCGACGCGTTGACTGACGAAGCCCGG
This sequence comes from Mycobacterium sp., assembly GCF_049673265.1. Classification (GTDB taxonomy): domain Bacteria; phylum Actinomycetota; class Actinomycetes; order Mycobacteriales; family Mycobacteriaceae; genus Mycobacterium. Next base: position 4,284 of record NZ_JBATXN010000246.1, read on the forward strand.
CAAGCGTTGGTGGACACCGTAGTTCGTCGCGGCGATACTCCATTGCCGGTCCGGACGCCACTGCTGGTGCAGCTGCCCGAGCCGATGGCGTCGCAGCTGCGCGAGGCCGCGGCAGCGCAGGCCGCTGGGGGGCAGGCGGTCGCGCCGCCGGACCCTAACGTCGGGGGGGACGAGGCGCCATCCGAGCCGACTGCGCGCCGCAGTGCCGGCGGGTCGGCGATGCAGCAGCTGCGCAGCACCACTGGCGGCTAAACAGCTGGGCGCGTGTGATCACCTGCCTTAGCCCAACCTGGCGCGAGCTCAAATGTCTTGGAGGAACTCGAGGATGGTGTGGCCGTAAAGGCTTGGGTGGGTGAAGCGGAACATGTGGCCAGTCTTGGGGAGTACGGCTTCGCGGGCATTCGGAAGTCCTTGGCGTAGTTCCCGAGCGGCTTGGTCCCCGACGAGTTGGTCATCTTCCGGGGTGATGAGCAGCGTGGGAACGTTGACCTTGGCGAGCTGGTCGCGCACGTCGAAAGAGATGACGCTGGCGACCCGTGCGCTGTAGGAGCCTGCCGGGGTGTTCTCGATGAACAACTGGCGGTAGTCGTCGCGGGTGTGCGGAACCTCGGCATCGTGGTCGAACTTCGAGGCGAGGCTGCGGGCGTGGTAGCGCAGCGTGCCGTTGCGGTAGAGCGATCCGCGGACGTAGTGCGAGGCGCGGCCGGCAGTGTTCTTCCAGCGCGGGAGGGGGTTGGCGGCGAACCCTCCGGACAGGACCAGTCCGCGCAGTCCGATTGGCTGTCGCAGCGCGAGAGTGAGGCTGATGACGGCGCCGTAGGAGTCGCCGACGAGTACATAGTCCGAGAGTCCCTCGACCTGAGTGGCCAGGAAGTCGGCGTAGCGCTCGACGTCGTCGAGTCCTTCGGGGAGACGCATGGTGCGCACCGGGTGGGCGGCCTTGAGCGAGGTGAGCTGGCGCTCATCCCAGGGAGCGCCGGAAAAGCAAGGGACTGTGACGAGGGTTGGTGTGGCGGTGGGCATGGGGGCCTTCTTTCGGTGAAGTGGTGCGTCACCCTCTGCTTTATTAGGTGACACGTCACGAATAATATATGACGTGTCATCGAATGGCTATATACTGTGACGATGGACTCAATAGAGGAATTCCGTTACCTCGTCCTGGCCGCCCAGCGGGAAGGTTCGCGGGCCCTCACGACGGCGCTCAAGCCACACGATCTGACGCCTTCCCAAGCCGAGGCGATCGCTGTCCTGCGTGATGCGACGGGACCGCTGACCGTGAGAGAGATAGGGCAGCGTCTGGTATGTGAAGGCGGTAGCCCGAGCAGGCTGATGAGCACGCTCACCCAAAAAGGTCTCGTGGAGTCGACGGTTGGCTCTACGGACCGGCGAACCACGCTGCTGGCACTGACCGCGGCGGGCGTCGACGCGGCACGAACCGTGAGTCAGATCGAACAGAACCTTTATGCAGCCCTGGGCCTTGTCTTGGGCGAGGACCAGGTTGTCGCTGCGCTGCCTGCGCTGCGCGCTCTCGTGGCGCAGCTTCCGGCCGGACAGGCGTTGCAACGTCGGATCACCGACAAGAGCTCGGCGGACCTACGCGGGCAATCGAGCTAAATGGCTGCCAGTGCTGCCAGGGAGGCGGCGCCCAGGGCTGCGGGATCGGTGCCGATCTGATCCAGGGTGACCGTGCGTAGCGCCGCGCGGGGCGCGGCGGCCGCCCATTCCTGCCCGATGCCAAGGGGATGGATCGGGTCGTCGGTGGCGGCGGCGACGCCCATCGGTACGGCCAGCTGCTGTAGCTGCGTGTGTGTGGGCGCCACATAGGTCGCTGCTTCGTCCATGGCGTCGGGTAATTGCGGCCATTGGCTCCGCCACGACCGAGTCAGCTCCTCGGCCAGCCACGGCGGGCTAGACGCGCGCATCTGCGCCGTCGTCGCGGCCAGACCGTCGTGACGCAGCTGTTGCGCGGAGTGTCGTGCGGCGATCGCGGCGGGCGCCTCGCCGGGCGGACCGGTCCACGCCGGCAACGCGGCCAACACGGCCACCGCCAGGTCGGGATGCTCTAGCGCCCAGGCGGCGGCCACCGCAGCACCGATCGAAACGCCGCCGACGGCGATTGGACCATGGCGCGCTGCGTCGTCCAACGCGCGCAGGTAGCCCTCGATCAAGCGATTCGGCTGCGGCGGCGGCGCCAAAACCTGCGCGCCGACCTCGCAGAGCGGTCCCGCGAAGGCACGCGTGATGTAGTCGTCGTCGGATCCTGTGCCCGGCAGTATGACGGTGGTCACGCCGCTCAGGTCGACAGCCATGACTCGATACTGCCCGGCCGCCGGTGGGTATCCGCATGGGGCGGGAACTAACCGGTCTACGGTGTCCGTTGGCGTGAGAGGATCGGCTTCCAACCCGTGGAACATGTTGGACCTACAGGACGGTCAGGAGAGGCCATGGCGGCAGAAGGTTATCTGCGCCGGCTCACTCGTCGGTTGACGGAGGACCCCGAGCAGCGCGACGCCGAGGAATTATCCGACGAGGCGGTCAACACCGGCGCGCAGCGGGCCATCGACTGCGAGCGAGGCCAGGAGGTCACGATGGTCGGAATACTGCGCACCGTGGAAACCAACGCCAAGGGTTGCGCCGCCGGGGTTCGCGCCGAGCTGTTCGACGGCACCGACACCGTGACCATGGTGTGGTTGGGGCAACGGCGCATTCCCGGAATCGACTCGGGCCGCAGGCTGCGGGTGCGGGGCCGGCTGGGCAAGCTGGACAACGGCACCAAGGCGATTTACAACCCGCACTACGAAATTCAGCGGTGAAGCCTCCGGTGAACGGTGCGGCCGAAGCCAGCGATGTGACCCCGGCCGCCGCGAGCGAAGCCGAGTCCGCAGCGGCGAACTCCACCCCTGCCGAGCGGGTGATGGCACAGCTGGGCGGCGTGCCGGGGATGATCTACTCGTCGCTGCCGGTCTTGGTGTTCGTCGGGACCTCGAGGCTGCTGGGTTTGGCGGCGGCAGTCGGCGCCGCCCTCGGCATCGCCACGCTCATCCTGCTGTGGCGGCTGATCCGGCGTGAGTCCGCGCAGCCGGCGGTGTCGGGCCTGATCGGTGTCGCGGTCTGCGCACTGATCGCCTACCTGCTGGGGGAGTCCAAGGGATATTTCCTGCTGGGCATCTGGACGTCGCTGTTCTGGGCGGCGGTCTTCGCGGTGTCGATCCTGATCCGGCGCCCGGTGGTCGGCTACATCTGGAGCTGGCTGCACGGGCACGACCGAGCCTGGCGCGACGTGCGCCGTGCCGTCTACGCCTTCGACGTCGCCACGCTCACCTGGGTGCTGGTTTTCGGCGCGCGCTTCGTGGTGCAGCACGTGCTGTATGAATCCGACCGCACGGGCTGGCTCGTGGTGGCGCGGATCGCGATGGGCTGGCCGCTGACCGCAGCGGCGGCGGTGGTGACCTACCTGGCGATCAGGGTGGCGCAGCGCGCTCTGGCGGAGACCACCGTCAGTGCGGTGGCAGCACCAGCTGACGCAACTCCTCCTCCGCCTCGCTGACGGCCACGAACAGCAATTCGTCGCCACCTTCCAGCGGTTCATCGTCCTGCGGCACGATGACCCTGGGCCCGCGCAGGATCGTCACCAGCGCAGCGTCACGCGGCAGCTGCAACTTCCGCACCGGCTTGCCGCCCCATGGCGTGTCGTCGGGCAGCGTGATCTCCACGAGATTGGCCTGACCGTTCCGGAACTCCATCAGCCGCACCAAGTCTCCGACCGCGACGGCTTCCTCGATCAACGAAGCCAGCATCCGCGGGGTAGACACCGCCACGTCGACGCCCCAGGCGTCGGTGAACAGCCACTCGTTGCGGGGATCGTTGACCCGGGCTACCACCCGAGGCACAGCGAACTCGGTTTTGGCCAGCAAGCTGAGCACCACGTTCGCCTTGTCGTCGCCGGTGGCGGCCACGACGACATCGAAGTCCTCCAGGCGTATCGACTGCAGCACGCTCATCTCGCAGG
>NZ_JBATXN010000247.1:0-7242 GCF_049673265.1 Mycobacterium sp.
CTCAAGGACTCATCGGCGGAGGAACTGATCCGCGCCGTGCGCGCGGTCGCTCAAGGCGACAGCTACCTTGACCCGGCGGTCACTTCCCGGGTACTGACCACTTATCGCCGTGTCGCGGGCGAACATCGATCCGACACAGTTGCCGAAGTTACCGCACGCGAACGCGATGTGCTCAGGCTGATCGGTCAGGGTCGCTCGAACGCCGAAATCGCTGACGAGCTATGCATTTCGGAGTTGACGGTGAAAAGTCACATCGGCCGCATCTTCGTCAAGCTGGATTTACGGGACCGGGCCGCGGCCATCGTCTACGCCTACGACCACAGCCTGGTCGCACCGCGGTACCCGACCTAGGGCTCGTCCCCGATGTCGCCGATCGCGTTGCGCAGTACCACCCGTCCGTCGGCAAGGTGGTACGTGGCTCCGACAATCGCTAGCGTTCCCGCCTTGACCCGTTCGGCAATCGCGGTCGAGCGAGCCACCAGTTGCGCGCCGGTCTCTACCACGTGGCGCGCCTCGAACTCGTCCGCACGGCTCAAACCTTCACGGCGGCCCAGCAGAATCGACGGTGTCACTCGCTCGACCACGTCGCGCACATAGCCTCCCGGTAGCACGCCGTCGTCGAGTGCGGTGAGCGTCGCCTTGACCGCCCCGCAGCTGTCGTGGCCCAGCACCACAATCAACGGCACCCCGAGCACCGCCACCGCGAACTCGATCGAGCCCAGCACCGCCGAGTCGATCACGTGCCCCGCCGTCCGGACCACGAACATGTCGCCCAAACCTTGATCGAAGATGAGCTCGGCGGCCACCCGGCTGTCCCCGCAGCCGAAAAGCGCCACAGTGGGCGTCTGGCCTTTGGCCAGGCTGGCGCGGTGCTCGACGCTTTGGCTCGGGTGCTCAGGCTGGCCGGCGACGAACCGCTCGTTACCCTCTTTGAGTGCTTTCCACGCGGTTATCGGACTGGTATTGGGCATGCCGCACATTCTGCCGTAGCCAGCTATGAAGCTCTCACCCACGCCACATGAACTTCTCGACTGGTACGACCGGTCGCGACGCGATCTGCCCTGGCGAGATCCCGCGGTAACCCCGTGGCAAATCCTGGTCAGCGAGTTCATGTTGCAGCAGACGCCGGTGTCGCGGGTGCTGCCGATCTGGCGCGACTGGGTGACGCGGTGGCCGACGGCGTCGACGACTGCGGCCGCGAGCGCGGCAGACATCGTGCGGGCCTGGGGCAAGCTGGGCTATCCGCGGCGGGCCAAGCGCCTGCACGAGTGCGCGACCGTGATCGCTCGGGATTACCGAGATGTGGTCCCTGACGACGTGGAGGTCTTGCTGACGCTGCCGGGGATTGGCAGCTATACCGCCCGTGCAGTGGCGTGCTTTGCCTACCAGCAGCCGGTGCCCGTAGTCGACACCAACGTTCGCCGGGTGGTGGCCCGCGTCGTGCATGGCCGCGCGGACGCCGCCGCGGCCTCCACCGTTCGCGACCATGCCGACGTATCCGCGCTGCTGCCCAATGATGGTTCAGCGCACCGATTTTCAGCGGCGCTCATGGAGCTTGGCGCTACCATCTGTACCGCGCGGGCGCCGCGATGTGGGCTGTGCCCGCTGAGCCGCTGTCGATGGCGGGAGGCCGGCTACCCGCCATCGCAGGGTCCCGCGCGTCGCCCGCAGGCCTACGCCGGAACGGACCGGCAGGTTCGCGGCAGGCTGTTGGATATCTTGCGCGACAATACATTCCCGGTCACCCGTGCTGAGCTTGATGTCGCTTGGCACAGCGATACCGAGCAGCGCGAGCGTGCGCTGAATTCACTGCTCGCCGATGGCTTGGTGAAACAGACGTCCGATGGACGGTTTGCGTTGGTCGGCGAAGCGGGCTGCTGAGGGCTTAAGTCGCGGCCAGAAACGACTCGACCGCCTGTCGATAAACCGCCGGTGCCTCGTCATGAACCAAATGGCCTGCGCCGGGGACATGCAAATACTCTGCCCGGTAACCGGTTTCGCTCATCGAACGCATCTGGCCGGGAGGCGTGACAGAATTACCCGCCTCGATGAGCAGTACGGGCGATCGCACCGCCCGCCACTGCGCCCAGTAGTCGCGGGTGCCCCATTCTGCAGCGATCTCGATCCACCGCGAGGTGTGACCGTGCAGCCGCCATCCGGTCGGCGTGCGATCAAACGCCTCCAGGAAGTACTGGCCGGCGACCGGCCCGAACTCGGCGAACACCTGTTCCGCAGAGTCGAATTCGACGGGCAGGTTATGTAGCCATGGCTCCCACGGTCCGGTGGTGCGGCCCCGGAAGTCCGGGGCCATGTCTTCGACCACCAGCGCCGAGACCAGCTCCGGGCGCTCGGCGGCCAAACACCACGAGTGCAGGGCACCCATGGAATGCCCGACCAGCCGTGCGGGCGTGCCGAGGGCGGCCACCGCGTCGCCGAGGTCGGCGACAAAGCGTTCGGTGCTGATCAGGTAGGGATCATCCACGTCGCGCCCGCGGTGCCAGGGCGCGTCGTAGGTGTAGACCGCGCCCAGCCCGGTCAGCCAGGGCAGCTGACGCGGCCAGGTACTGCCGCGGCCCATCAGGCCGTGCACCAACACCACCGGGTCGCCTCGGCCACCGCGATGGGTGAGCAGATCGGCCGCCACCCGTCCATCTTGCCCGGCTCCTCCTCGGGCGCTCGCCGCCCGCATCGTCGCCGGGCGGCGGCACGGTAGCCTAACGGCATGCCAGTTGTGAAGATCAACGCAATCGAGGTGCCCGCCGACGCAGGCCCTGAACTGGAGAAGCGGTTCGCACATCGCGCGCACGCGGTCGAGAACTCGCCGGGCTTCCTCGGCTTTCAGCTGCTTCGCCCGATCAAGGGAGAAGACCGCTACTTCGTGGTGACGCAGTGGGAGTCCGAAGAGGCATTCCAGGCATGGGCGACCGGGCCGGCCATCGAGGCCCACGCCGGCCATCGGGCCAACCCGGTGGCCACCGGCGCGTCACTGCTGGAATTCGAGGTTGTGTTGGACGTTGCCGGATCCGGCCAGAAGGCGTAACCCGCGGCGCCAGGTCCGGCACCGCGTCGCGGCGTTGACGGCCGCCTCCACGCTGGTCGCCGTGCTGGCCCCGGGATGCGCCCCGCCGCCGACTCCGTCCGCCAATGCAGCGGACGCCGGCCGGCGGATCGACATGAGGACTCCGGCCGGTCTGCGGGCCCAACAGACCCTCGACATGCTCAACTCCGATTGGCCGATCGGTCCGATCGGCGTCGCCACCCTCGCTACTGCCGACATGATCAAGCCGGTCGAGGCCAGCATGGAGGCACTTTGGTGGGATCGTCCGTTCACGTTGACGGGAGTGGACCTCAAGGCGGGCACCGGCACACTGCAACTGATCACGTCCTACGGTGGGCGGCAAGACATCCGGATCCATACCGGCGACGACACGTTGGTCGACGGGTTCGAGGTCACCACACAAGCACCGACGATCTCCTCGTGGCACGACGTCGATGTCACACTGAGCAAGACCGACGCCCACTACTCGTGGCAGGTCGCCAAGGTCGACGACGGGCAGTGCGAGCGGATCGCGGGAACCAATACCGCGCAGCCACTCCCGTTGGCGTCGATCTTCAAGCTGTATGTGCTCTACGCCGTAGCGGATGCGGTCAAAGCCGGAACGGTGTCCTGGGACGATCAGCTGACCGTCACCGAAAAGGGTAAGGCGGTCGGCTCGGGGATGAATTTGCCTGTGGGAGCGCATATTTCGGTGCGGACCGCGGCTGAAAAGATGATCGCCACCAGCGACAACATGGCCACCGATATGCTGATCGGAAAAGTCGGCACTCACGCTGTCGAGAGCGCGTTGGCCAAGGCGGGCCATCATGACCCGGCCGCCATGACCCCTTTTCCGACCATGTACGAGTTGTTCACGGTTGCTTGGGGGCAGCCGGATCTGCGCGAGCAGTGGAAGGTGGCAAGCCCGCAGGTTCGGGAGCAATTGCTGCAGCAAGCCAATTCCCGCTTCTATCAACCAGATCCGCTGCGCGCCCACGTGCCGGCCTCAGGTTACGGCGCTGAATGGTATGGCAGTGCAGAGGACATCTGCCGGGTCCATGTGGCGCTGCAGGCCGCCGCAGTGGGCAAAGCTGCGCCCGTCAAGCAGATCTTGGCAGCTGCCCCCGGTATCAACCTGGATCGGCGCGATTGGCCCTACATCGGCGCGAAAGCCGGTGGCCTGCCCGGTGATTTGACGTTCAGCTGGTATGCGGTCGACCGAGCGGGACAGCCGTGGGTGGTGAGTTTCCAGCTGAATTGGCCCCGCGATCACGGGCCGAGCGTGACGAGTTGGATGCTGCAGGTCGCACAACAGGCCTTCGCGCTGCTACCCGCCGGCTAGCTTCCGCGAGCAGTCCCCACGTGCGGGGGACTGCTCGCGCTAGGTTATTGCGTGGCCGTCTCCGTGGTGCCTGCAGCGTGGGCGCCGGCCTTGGCTAGATCCGGCTCGGTGGGCTCGACCGGCTTGCGGGCCCCGGTAAAGGTGAACGCCGCATCGTCGCCGGCACCCTCGCCATCCCAATCGTCCACGTCGACGGTGACAATCTGACCCGGACCGACCTCCTCGAACAGGATCTTCTCGGACAGCTGATCCTCGATCTCACGCTGGATGGTGCGCCGCAACGGGCGAGCGCCCAGCACCGGGTCGAAGCCACGCTTGGCCAGCAATGACTTGGCTTTGTCGGTCAGCTCCAGCGCCATGTCTTTGCTCTTCAGCTGCTTTTCCACCCGACCGATCATCAGGTCGACCATCCGGATGATCTCGTCGCGAGTCAGCTGGTGGAAGACGATGATGTCGTCGATACGGTTGAGGAACTCCGGGCGGAAGTGCTTCTTCAGCTCGTCGTTGACCTTCTGCTTCATCCGCTCGTAGTCGTTCTCGCCGCCACCCTGAGTGAAGCCCAGGCCGACCGCCTTCGAGATATCGGCGGTGCCGAGGTTGGACGTGAAGATCAGCACGGTGTTCTTGAAGTCCACCGTGCGGCCCTGCCCGTCGGTCAGCCGGCCGTCCTCGAGCACCTGCAACAGGCTGTTGTAGATCTCCTGGTGCGCCTTCTCGATCTCGTCGAACAGCACCACCGAGAACGGCTTGCGCCGCACCTTCTCGGTGAGCTGGCCGCCCTCCTCGTAGCCGACGTATCCCGGTGGGGCGCCGAACAACCGCGACGCGGTGAACCGGTCGTGGAATTCACCCATGTCGATCTGGATGAGCGCGTCGTCGTCGCCGAACAAGAAGTTGGCCAGCGCCCTGGACAGCTCGGTCTTACCCACACCGGACGGGCCGGCGAAGATGAACGAGCCGGACGGACGCTTGGGGTCCTTCAACCCGGCGCGGGTACGACGGATCGCCTTGGAGACTGCCTTGACTGCGTCATCCTGGCCGATGATCCGCTTGTGTACCTCGTCTTCCATGCGCAGCAGCCGGGTGGTTTCGGCCTCGGTGAGCTTGACCACCGGGATGCCGGTCCAGTTGCCCAGCACCTCGGCGATCTCGTTGTCGTCGACCTCGGCGACAACATCCATATCGCCTGATCGCCATTGCTTTTCACGCTCGGCGCGCTGGGCCACGAGTTGCTTTTCGCGGTCGCGGAGGCTGGCCGCCTTCTCGAAGTCCTGCGCGTCGATCGCGGACTCCTTCTCCCGGCGGGCTTCGGCGATCTTCTCGTCGAACTCGCGCAGGTCTGGCGGCGCGGTCATCCGGCGAATCCGCATCCGCGCGCCGGCCTCGTCGATCAGGTCGATCGCCTTGTCGGGCAGGAACCGGTCGTTGATATAGCGATCGGCCAGGGTGGCCGCAGCGGTGATCGCCGAATCGGTAATGGACACCCGGTGGTGCGCTTCGTAGCGGTCCCGCAGGCCCTTGAGGATCTCGATGGTGTGCGCCACCGTCGGCTCGCCCACCTGGACCGGCTGGAAGCGGCGCTCCAGCGCGGCGTCCTTCTCGATGTATTTGCGGTACTCGTCGAGCGTGGTGGCGCCGATCGTTTGCAGTTCGCCGCGGGCCAGTTTGGGCTTGAGGATCGACGCCGCGTCGATCGCGCCTTCGGCGGCGCCGGCACCCACCAGCGTGTGCAGCTCGTCGATGAACAGGATGATGTCGCCGCGCGTGTTGATCTCCTTGAGCACCTTCTTCAGGCGCTCCTCGAAGTCACCGCGGTAGCGGCTGCCCGCCACCAGCGATCCCAGGTCCAGCGTGTAAAGCTGCTTGTCCTTCAGCGTCTCGGGCACCTCGCCGTGCACGATGGCCTGCGCCAGACCCTCGACCACAGCGGTCTTCCCGACGCCGGGCTCACCGATGAGCACCGGGTTGTTCTTGGTGCGCCGGCTCAGCACCTGCATCACCCGCTCGATTTCCTTCTCGCGGCCGATGACGGGGTCGAGCTTGCCTTCCATCGCGGCGGCTGTCAGGTTGCGCCCGAACTGGTCGAGCACCAGCGACGTGGACGGGCTGCCGGACTCGCCACCCCGTCCGCCAGTGCCGGCCTCGGCCGCCTCCTTGCCCTGGTAACCGGACAGCAGCTGGATCACCTGCTGACGCACCCGGGTCAGCTCAGCGCCCAGCTTGACCAACACCTGGGCGGCGACGCCTTCACCCTCACGGATCAAGCCGAGCAGAATGTGCTCGGTGCCGATGTAGTTGTGGCCCAGCTGCAGCGCTTCACGCAGACTCAGCTCGAGCACCTTCTTGGCGCGCGGGGTAAACGGGATGTGCCCTGACGGGGCCTGCTGGCCCTGGCCGATGATCTCCTCGACTTGGCTGCGGACACCTTCCAGCGAGATGCCCAGCGACTCCAGCGACTTTGCGGCTACACCTTCGCCTTCATGAATAAGACCCAACAGGATGTGCTCGGTGCCGATGTAGTTGTGGTTGAGCATCCGGGCCTCTTCTTGCGCCAGGACGACGACCCTGCGGGCACGGTCGGTAAATCGTTCGAACATCGGGTTACCTGCTCTCCCTCACCATCGGTACTTCGTCATTGTCGACACAGGGGCCGACACTTGCGTACCTGCCATCCACTGTAGTGGTCGGCTCGCCAGGCTTCCTACCTTGCGGTCGTTATGGCCATCGGCATATGCCCGGCTGCATCAGAGCCGTAATGAAAGCAACGCGGTAAACCGGCAAAACGGTTCCCGCCCGGGTGGGTGATCAGTTCGCCACCAGCGAAAGCCGGACCAGCCCGCGTTCGGTGCTGGTCCGGCTGTGC
>NZ_JBATXN010000248.1:0-1785 GCF_049673265.1 Mycobacterium sp.
TGCTTTGTCTTCGATGAAGTCGAGTTGGTCGATCAGCGGTCGAATCGGTGTCTCAATGGATTCGAGGAAGTCGACGTTACGACGCCACGGGCGGAAGTCAGGTGTCATCTCCGCCTGATATGGCTCATCATCGGCAACTCGCCCGATGGCGGTGAAGGCCTGAAGCGGCGCACCGTCGGGGTAGACGGTCTTCGGTGAGTAGAAGACGATCCAGTCACCTCGTGCCATCCTGCCAAGCATGTGCGGCTTGCCGTGGTTGGCCTGGGTGAAGCGTCCGCGCACGCCCCTTTCGACATGGTCACGGCTGACGGTATTGATCCAGTTCGTCATGACCGCATGCTAAGCGGGGCGACTGACACATCTTTGCGCTTGTCGTTGGGCTGTGGATAAGTCGGTTAGGGGGTGTTCATCAGGCGGGCGACCCCGCGCAGGGCGGAGCGGCTGATCGCATGGCGGACCCTTTGGGCGGGCGACGGGCGGATCGGCGTCTGGCCGAGCCGGGGAAACAGGGCCAGCGCGTTGGTGCGTTCGATACAAGATGTTCGGCATTTCGGCGAACAGCGCTGAGCTGGAGGAGCTTTGGAACTCCGGCGCCCGCCAACTCCAGGGCTAGTATCGCGGATACGACGATGAATGCAAGGTGCATGACACTCCTGTTGTGGCTATGCGGGAATCAGCTTGAGCGGCAAACGTTCATGACGGTGAATGACGTTGTTGATCGCCCAAGTCGGTGCGCTGGTGACTTCGATGCGGTCTACCCGCTCGATGAGCGCGCGCAGCATGGCGGTCGTTTCCAAGCGCGCCAAGCTCTGGCCGGCGCAGGCGTGCGCACCCTGCCCGAAGCCGATCTGGCGGCAGGCGTCACGACGGATGTCGAAGACCGCAGGGTTTTCCCACTCGCGTTCGTCGCGGTTGGCCGAGGCGTACATCACCAGGACGCGTGCGCCGGATGGGATGCTCACACCGCCAATTTCAGTCTGCCGGCCCACCCGGCGTGTGAATGCACGCAGTGGTGGCTCGTAGCGGACCACTTCATTGATCGCGTTCGCCATCAGCGCCGGCTCGTCTTTGAGCAGCTGCCACTGTTCAGGGTGGCTGGCGAACAAGTACAACGCATTCGAGATGGCACTCATCGTGGTGTCGATCGATGGCGCGAGATAGTCGACCATCAGCGCTGGACACTCGGCGTGCGACAGCTTGCCTTGGTCGGCGGCGATCAGCAGTTCATGGGCCATGCTGCCGTCGAGGAAGGTGCGCTCTCGGACGACCCGGCGGGCGAATCGCATCATTCGAAATACGCCGGGCATGGCCTTGATCGCGTGCCGGTTGAGCGGGCCGAGGGCGTCGAAAGTGGCCCCGCCCCATTCGATGAGGTGGTCGCGTTGAACTCGGGGCCAGCCGATGAGGTCGGGGACTATGGCCAGCGGCAGTGCGGCCGCAAGGTCGTTGACGCCATCGATCTCGCCGTTATCAAGCGCGGCTTCGACAACGGTGGCGGCCATCGTGTCCACGCCGTCGCCGATCGCGCGCAGCGCACGTGGTAGTAGCCCGTGCGCAAGCAGCTTGCGCCGCCGATCGTGCTCGGCGCCATCGCTATTGAGCGTCGTACCCCGCGACAAGCGGTTAGCGATCCGGTTGAGCGCGACGCCGCTTCCCGACAGGAAGGTCGCGTCATCACGGAGGACGGCCTTGCACTCGGCATAGCGGGGCAGCGCGAACACCTTGTGCTTGGTGAACCACACCACCGGGCCGAGGTCTCGCAACCGCTGGTAGTGCGGGTAGGGA
>NZ_JBATXN010000249.1:0-6082 GCF_049673265.1 Mycobacterium sp.
GGCAGCCCCGCGTCGAAGACATTCGGGCAAATCCGGGTGGGCCGGGTAAGTATCGTGTCGACGGTCATAACGACTCCTCGCTCGCAACAAGCCAGCTGTGCGTTAGCGGTTGCTAACCGCGACGCAATCGTTGCTCCGGTACCGCCAAGACACGTCAGTGGACGGATACTGATCTTTCGCCTTGCCGCTCGGCTACCACTTCTAAGCTGTATGGATGCGGTTGACGTGGCCGTTGACCGGCCGCTCGAAGGAACAGCGACTTATCGAAGCCGCGATTTCCGACTCGGACTCGTCCGGGATCGTGGTTTGCGGGGCCGCCGGCGTGGGAAAGAGCCGAATCGCCCGTGAGGCACTCCATTCAGCCGCGTCGCAGGGATGTGAAGTCCGTTGGATAGTGGGCACGTCTTCGGCACGGTCGATTCCGTTAGGGGCACTGAGCTCATGGGCAGAGCGTGCCGTCGACGACAACCTGGAATTGATCCGCGGGGTGGTCGCCTCGCTGACTTCATCGTCTGCGGGCAAGACGGTGGTGGTGGGCGTCGATGATGTGGCACTACTCGACGACCTGTCGACGTTCGTTGTGCACCAGATCATCCAGCGCCGTGCCGCGAAAGTCGTACTCACCATCCGTGGAGGACAACCGGTTCCCACCGCGACGCGCGAGCTATGGAACGGCGGACAGTTCGACCGTCTTGACCTACAACCGCTGTCCGAATCCGACATCACCGAGCTCATCTCGGCAACCCTGGGCGGTCCGCTGGATCCGCAGGCCGCCGAGCGGTTGTGGACGTTGACCCGCGGCAACCCGTTGTATCTGCGAAACATCGTCGAGCAGGAGGTTGCTGACGAGCGGCTCACAATGCAAGACGGGTACTGGCGCTGGCTCGGGGATCCGGTCCTACCGCCCAGCCTGGTCGAACTGATCGAAGAACGGGTCGGCGGCCTGCCCGGCGAGGTCAGCGACGTCATCGACGCCCTCGCCGTCGGTGAACCCATCGAACTCGGGTCTTTGACCCGGATGACGGATTCGGCCGCGGTCGAACAGGCCGACCTACGCGGTCTCATGGTTCTTGACCAAATAGGCGATCGGGTAGAGGCAAGGTTGGCACACCCGCTATACGGCGAGGTGCGCCGTAATCGCGCGGCCGCCACCCGGCTGCGACGGCTGCGTGGACTCGTCGCCGCCGAACTGGCCGCATCCGGCGATCATGACGACGTCGGCATGGTGGTCCGCCGGGCCACGCTGATTCTCGACTCCGACCTCGGGCCCGATCCGGACCTTTTTGTTCGGGCGGCCCGTGGCGCGGTCTGGCTGTGGGAATTTCCGCTCGCCGATCGGCTCACAGCAGCAGCAATCCTCGCCGGAGGGGCAGCGGACGCGAAGCTGATTCGCGCCTACGCCTTGTCGTGTATGGGTCGTGGCCGGGAAGCCGACGCTCTGCTCGCCGACTTCCAAGCCGGCGAATTGGCCGACGCAATATACGGGCGGGTGGCCTTTCTGCGGGCCACCAATCGGCTGTTCACCCTCGCCGACCCGGTAGGTGCAAAGACGCTCATCGATGATGCATCCGACGTCGCGGGGCCGCAGGCTCGCAGCTGTATCGACGCGTTTCTGACGGTGTACTGGGCGGCGATGGGCAAGCCGGACTTGGCCATCGAGGCATCAGGCAAGTTCACCTGGAATGAACTGCCCGACCTCGTCGCCCAGCGTGTGACCGCCTGGGCCCTCGCCCTTGCGTTCGGAGAAGCGGGCCGCGCCGACGAAGCCGCCGCAGCGGCACGGGCCGGTTACCCCGTTCCCATTCGCTCGTTCGTGATCATCACCGACGCCCATATCGGCGCACGCTTGTTGTCTGGCCAAATCGCCGATGCCGAGGGGCCGGCGGAAACCATCCGACAACGTCAAATCGAATTCCGAGCATTTCAGTCTTTCCAAGTTGGTTCTCTCGCGGTGGGCAGGGTGGCGCTTGGTTCGGGGCGGCTCGACGCGGCGATTACCCTGCTGACCCAATGCACCGAAACCGTCGAGGCTTCCAGGGCCAACGGGTGGGATTATCGATGCCAGATTCCGCTGACGACGGCGCTGGCGATGCGCGGCTCAACGGATGAGGCAGCGGCCTGGATCGGCACCCTCGAAAAGCAGCGCCATCCGAGCTGGCGATACCTCGATTACGAGTTCGCGATCGCCAAGGCGTGGGTGGCCGCCGAGCAGGGCGCCGTCAGTGAAGCTATCGTGATCGCGCTTGCTGCCGCCGAAACAGCTAGGGACAACCGTCAATTCGCCCCTGAAGTGATGTGCTTGCAAACGGCGACCCAGTTCGGGGAGCGGTCTTGCGGGGCACGACTGCGGGAGCTCGAAGCGATCGTCGAAGGGCCGCGCGTCGGTGTCGCAGCCCGCTTTGCTGAAGCCTTGCATGATGGCGATGGTGCCCAACTGGCCGCGGTATCAGCCGAATTCGAGGATATGGGTGATCTCATCGCTGCTGTCGATGCGGCGGCGCACGCAGCCCTCGCTTACCGGCACCACGAGTTGCGCGGATCGGCGTTGGCATGCTCGGCAAAGGCCGAGGCGTTGGCCGAGCAGTGTGGCGGCGCCAGCACGCCCGCCCTGCGTAAGGCTGTCGAACGATTGCCGCTGACCGACCGTGAACGAGAAATCGTGATGCTTATCGGGGAAGGACTATCCAACCGGGATATCGCGGCGAGGCTGACGTTGTCGGTTCGCACCGTCGAAAGCCACATCTATAAGGCGATGGCCAAAACCGGCACACTCAACCGCGAGGAACTCGCGGCGCTGTTGCCTCGACGCCGGGAATGCCCTGGCGACGACGGCTCTCGTCAACTCAACTGATCGACTACGGCGGCCGTATCCAGCCAGATGCTCTCCCGGCTGATCAGGCCGTCGCGGAACTCGAAGACATGCATCATTCGGAAACTGATGTGTCGTCCGTTACCCGGAAGCCCAAGCAATGATCCGATGACCGTTCCGGTCATCAGCTGCTCGAGGACCATCGCGCTGTTGGCAAAGTACTGGCGCAGAACATCCCAGCTCTCGCTGCGGAAGTTGGCGGTGAGGTAAGCGTAGAAATTTCGCGCCGCATCCTTACCGCAGCTCGGGCTATCGGGGAATCCGACGACGTCGTGCTCGATGTCATCGGTGTATACGGCCACCGCGCCCTCGATATCGCCTTGATTTTCGGCCCTCATGTGGCTGTCGACCAGCTGTTGCATCTGGCTGCTGTCCATCGCTGCCTCCTGGACCAGTGGTATCACGCCGCACCGCTTCGAAATATCAGTAGTGCGCCACTGACATCAATCGATCGACCGCGATCGACGATTCCAGTAACGGATCGCACCGATGGAGGATTGAAATGCTCACCCCAAACCTCGTACTCAACACTTCCACTGAGGCCGTCGACAACGATGAGGCCCGAGAGCGACTCGTGTCGCCGGCGCCGGTCCAGATCATCGAGCAACCGGCACCGGTCCTGATCACCGAGCAAGAGGTTGTATTCGGCACGGCGGCAGCTGTGCGGCCGCAGCCGTCGACCTTGCGCCGGTGGGCCGAGGCGACTCGCGTTCTGCTTGCAAGCATGGAGCGCGCGCTGGTGGTGTCGCCGCACGATGACCGCCAGAAACGCCGCGATTACCCGAAGAACTACGCATTCTTAGAACGCGCCAGCATGGCGCGCGCGATGGAACGCCTTTAATAGTCAGCGGAAATCTTCCGCGTCGGAGAACCGGGCACCCACCAGATCGTCATGCAGGTAGCTGAAGGCGACCTTCTCGTTAGTTACGTCCGGGGCAGGGGGATCCATGCAGGAGACCTGTTTGGCATTCCAGCGACGAACAAATCTGTTGAGACAGAAGGGATTGCGATCCACCGGGTTCGGGACGGGAAAATTGTCGAGTATTGGTCGGTGGTGGATTTCGCCGGGATCGTGGCGCAATTGGGTCTCATGCCCGCACCTGGCGGCTGAGAAAAGGCCGGGCCGCATGCCTGGATGAACCAACACGGGAACATCGCGAATGCCTGGTAAGGCAGGATCAGTTCCCATGGAGCAGGTGTGGGTCAACCGGGCGGTCAGCGCGGAAGCCGCCGTCACCGGGCGGCATCTGAAACGGCTGTGGGCATTGCCCGCCACCCAGCTCGGCGTGGTGGCCTGGCCGCCGACCCGACGCGACCGATGGTTCGGCGGCTGGCATTACTGGTGGCAGGCGCATTTGCTGGACTGCCTTCTCGACGCGGAGTTGCGCGACCCGCAGCCGGAGCGGCGCATCAAAATCCGCCGGCAGATTCGCTCGCACCGGCTGCGCAACAACGGGTCCTGGGTCAACAGCTACTACGACGACATGGCGTGGCTGGCGCTGGCGCTGGAGCGGGCCGCCCGGATCGCCGGCGTGGAGCGCAAACGCGCACTGCACAAATTGAACGACCAATTCGTCAAAGCGTGGGTGCCCGAAGACGGCGGCGGCATCCCGTGGCGCAAGCAGGACCAATTCTTCAATGCCCCGGCCAACGGTCCGGCGGGAATCTTCCTGGCCCGCTACGGCGACCGGTTACGACGGGCCCAGCAGATGGCGGACTGGATCGACGAAACGCTGATCGACCCCGACACACACCTGGTGTTCGACGGCATCAAGGCGGGTTCACTGGTCCGCGCGCAGTACACCTACTGTCAGGGCGTGGTGCTCGGCCTGGAGACCGAGTTGGCCGCCCGCACCAAAGATGAGCGGCACGGGCCGCGAGTACATCGCCTGGTCGCCGCCATCGACGAGCACATCGCGCCGGCCGGGGTACTGCGCGGCGCCGGCGGTGGCGACGGCGGCCTGTTCCACGGGATCACCGCCCGCTACCTGGCTTTGGTGGCCACTACGTTGCCGGGCGAATCCGCTGCGGATGCCGCGGCCCGTGAAACCGCCCGCGAAATCGTGCTGTCCTCGGCACAGTCGGCGTGGGACAACCGGCAGTCGGTGCAGGGGCTGCCGCTGTTCGGGCCGTTCTGGGATCGCACCGCCGACTTGCCCACGTCGGGCGGCCAGCAGGCCGAGTTCGTCGAGGGTGCGGTCACCGGTTCAGAGATACCCGAGCGCGATCTGTCGGTACAGCTGTCCGGTTGGATGCTGATGGAGGCCGCACACGCAGTGATCACCAACGAGAGGACGATTAATGAGTAAGGTCCACCCCGACGCCGAGTCGGCTCTGCACGGGCTGCTGAAGGACGGCATCACGATCGCTTCCGGTGGATTCGGCCTGTGCGGCATCCCGGAGAATCTGATCCAGGCTCTGGTGGACAGCGGCGTCAAAGACCTCACCATCGTCGGAAACAACGCTGGCGTAGACGGTTTCGGCATGGGCCTGCTGCTCAAGGCTCGGCAGGTGAAAAAGGTCGTTGCCTCCTACGTCGGCGAGAACAAGGAATTTGAGCGTCAGGTGCTGGCCGGTGAACTGGACCTAGCGCTGACGCCGCAGGGCACGCTCGCAGAAAAGTTACGGGCCGGCGGGGCAGGCATTCCCGGCTTCTATACCCGCACTGCCTACGGCACCAACCTTGCCGAAGGCAAAGACACCAGGGTCTTCGACGGCACCGAATATGTTCTGGAAGAAGGCATTCGGGCCGATGTGGCGATGGTCAAAGCGTGGAAGGGCGACACAGCCGGCAACCTCGTCTACCGCAAGACGGCGCGTAACTTCAATCCGATGATCGCCACCTGCGGCGCCGTCACCGTGGCCGAGGTGGAAGAACTGGTCGAGGTCGGCGAGCTGGACCCCGACCTGATCCACACGCCCGGCATCTATGTGGACCGCATCATCGCGGGTAACAACTACGAGAAGCGCATCGAGTTCCGCACCACCAGCGGTGGCGCAGCGCTCAAGCACGACAGCCCAATTCGCGAGCGGATGGCCCAGCGGGCGGCACAGGAACTGCGCGACGGCTACTACGTGAACCTGGGCATCGGCATCCCGACGTTGGTGGCCAACTTCATTCCCGACAACATCAACGTGACGCTGCAGTCGGAGAACGGGCTGCTTGGCATCGGTTCCTACCCGCGCGAAGACAGCGTCGATCCCGATCTCATC
>NZ_JBATXN010000250.1:0-1519 GCF_049673265.1 Mycobacterium sp.
CTCGCCGCGCTCTACCCGGTTGACGACGGCGACATCACCCGCCTGCACGCCCGGTTGGCGGCGGCTGCCGACCGCGACGACCTTCTCGATGTCGCCTACCGAACGGTCGACTCACCCGTCGGCGCCCTGCTGGTGGCCGCGACACCGGCCGGGCTGGTGCGCGTGGCATTCAGCAGCGAGGGCCACGACGCGGTGGTGCAGAACCTTTCCGACCGCATCAGCTCCCGATTGCTGCACGCCCCGAAGCGGCTGGCTGCCGTCGCCCGCCAACTCGACGAATATTTTTCCGGGCGCCGCCGCACCTTCGACGTGCCGCTGGATTGGCAGCTCTCCAAAGGATTTCGGCGAGTGGTTCTGGGACACCTGGCGGCCGACATCGGCTACGGAACCACCGCCAGCTACGCCACCCTGGCCCGACTTTCAGGTTCTCCCAAGGCTGTTCGCGCCGTCGGAACGACCTGCGCGACTAACCCCCTCCCGGTCGTGGTGCCGTGCCACCGCGTCGTGCGATCCGATGGCGCCCTGGGCGGCTATCGCGGTGGCCCCGCCGCCAAGCGAGCCCTGCTCGAACTGGAGGGCGTGGCGTGAGACTGCTAGAGGAACGTCACTCCGACACCACCGACCGTAGGTAGGGAAACGTGCGGTCGAATCGGGCCGGATCCGGGGCAACGCCGGTTCCCAGCGGGGAGTTTGTCAGCAATGACAGCATGCTGTCCATTACGTTATCCCGTAGCGATCGGCCGTTAAAGCCCGCGTAGTCGAACGAGGCGACAGTGCCGAGTTCGTATGGCAGGGTGAGGGATCCGAATAACCCCGCTACCCGACGACCATACGCATCGGGATCATCGGTAACACCGGCCGCGGCGGCGTATTTGCTCACCGTCGACACGATGCTTGAGATGAACAGTGACTCGTTGTCGGATGGCCGACTATGGTTGTACCGCTCGCGTAGATCGTCTCCGCCGAGATAAATGTGGGTAAGCAATGGCAGCCCCCAGCGGGCTACCTGTTGCTCGGGGGCATGCCCACACAATGAGACCGTTGCCCACGCGTTCACACGACCGGCATTGGCAATCAACCGGTTCGGCACTTCGAGAACAATTGCCGCAACAGTGCGGTCGTGAAAGAAGTTGACCCGGTTGTGAAATGCCTCAGGATTGTAATGGCCCTCGGCGAAGGCAGCCTTGAATGCCTCGAGCGCGGCTGCATCACCAGCGAAGGGATCATCGACCACGGCGGCGAATGCGCGTACGCCTTTCACGCCAGACACGACTTCCTCGGTTGGACCGCAGGCCAACACGTCTCCGCTCAGGCCGTCAGGCAGGTGATCCGCTCGGCGGACTTCGAATCTCTGGATGTGATTGAGCGTCCCGGTGTTCGAGCTCGCGTCGGAGATCTCGCCGAACCGTACTTTGAACGACACATCCTCGTGTCGGTCGCCGTCGGTGTCGAAGCGGAACGCGTAGACCGCTTCGTCGCGAAACGGCGCGGCGGTATGCGCATTTGCCGCTGGGTTGAC
>NZ_JBATXN010000251.1:0-4659 GCF_049673265.1 Mycobacterium sp.
GCAGCGGTCCGAGACCGGCGGCGCGCACCAGTCGGGCGCCGCTGAAGAACAGCGGTTCGGTTGGCCCGGGCACATTGGTCACGGTGGTGTTGGCGACCGTCGGGCCGGAGAACGGAAGCACACTTGCAGCCTTCGCCGTCACTCCGAGTAGTGAAGTCGGCACTGTGCCAATCAATTCGAGGAGTTGGGTCGTGGTCGATTGATCCGAGCCGGCACGGCTTGCCGCAGTCCCCTTAGCGATCGTCGCAAGTCGTTCGAGCGGATCGGCGATGTCTGTGCCAAGCGCCTGCAGCCGGCCGAACAAGGCGTTCCCCTGGCTGGTTTTATCACCCGCATCGCGCAGGGTCATGGGACAGGCCGCGACAAGCGAGTCTTCGGGAAGCTCGTCGTGGCCGGCCAGATACGCGCGAAGGGCGCCCCCGACGTACGCGAGCGCCACATCGTTGATTGTCGCGCCGTCAACGCTCGCCTTGATCCGTTTGAAATCGGCGAGCTCGTGGAAGCGGGCCTCGAACACCCGGTGCGCCGACGCTGTCTCGTTGAAACGGGTCTTCGGTGGCAACGACGGCACGTTGCCGCTCGCGATCGTGGATACAGCGCCGCCAGCCAGCTTGCGCGGGAGCCCGGCTAGGCCGCGGACCAGTTTTGGTGCAGTCGACGCGAGCACCCTGCCCGCCCGCAACGGGTGCAGCGTCGCGTTGATCGCCGTTCGCGCGAGCAGGTCTCGGGCCGAGGGAAGGGGACTAGGTTGCCAGGGGCCGTCGGGCCCAGCGGGCCGGGGGCTATCAGCGGCAAGGTCGTGCAACGCGGCGATCACCTGAACGGTTGCCATGCCGTCGACCGCACAGTGATGCAGCTTCACCGCGAGCGCGAACGAGCCCGCCGGTACTCCGGGCACGGCATTGAGTCCCTCGATGACCGTGATCTCCCACGGCGGACGCCGCAGGTCGATCTGCCGAGCATGAAGCCGCGCAACCTGAATGCAGAGTTGCCGCCAGTCACCAGGCTGGGGCAGCCCGATATGACGAACGTGATACTCGAGATCAAAGCTCGGATCATCAACCCAGTACGGCCTATGCAAACCACCCGGCAGATCGGTCAACCGTCGGCGAAAAAGATCCGCGAGATGCAAACGGGCTTCGAGCTCGGCGAGAATCCCCTTGAAGGTCACTCTGCCGGCCGGGGCCGTCGACGGGTCGTAGATCAGAAGCAGCTGAATCTGTAGCGGAGTCGCTGGTCTTTCAGCGCGCAACAACAGGTCATCGGTCCAACTCAGCTGCTGCACAAACCGCCCCTCACGCGCGCTCGCTTCCCAGACTAGGCCCGGCCAGCCCCGCCAGTACGAAATTGGTTCAGCGAAGTGACCTGGCCTAACGCCGGTGTCTTCCGACGAATTTGACTCAAAACAGGCCGTTGTGGGTACAGGATGCGCAGGTCAACCCGACAGCACCAGTTGCGCGTCGCCTACGTACTGGAGTTTTGACATGCGTCGTCCCGACACGATCATCGAAATCCATCGTGAACGCGTTCAGGATCAGACCCTCGACGTGTTCAGCGGTGATAAGTACACCGAGTCCGTCGATGGCACCGGCTACTCCGCGACGGCGACGCTTGACCTCACACTGGATCGCGTCTGGTTCGTCCTTGATTCGCATGAACGGCTTTGGCAGGAGGAGACCGACGGTGAATCCGGCGATCCGCTGCGTCATTTCGCGATCGACCTGGTGATCTTCGATTCGAAGATCACCATCGATTCGGTCACGTGTATCCCGCTGGTGGAACTTCCGCCGGCGACGATCACCGTCTCCGATGGTCCCCGCGCCGGAGAGTCGCGCGAGATCCCCTACAACGTGATTCCGCTGTTTGGCCGATTGACGTTGCACGACCAGCTCGAACCGCATCAAACAGAGCCCGGCAAACAGACGATCGCACTGAATTTCACTGCCCAGGATGCCCCCGTCCTGGTAGCCACCCCGATGCCCGATGAGTACGCCCCGCAACTGTTCGGTCCTCACATCGAGCGCCGTCCTGAAGGCCATACCGTCTTCGCCGGACAAGAGCCGCGGATCAGCTGGGAACTCGACTATGCCGAGGCATATTGGATTACCCATTGCATCGCAGGCGAACTCATGGTCAATCTAGAAAAATTGCAGCACCCCACTGTTTCCGACGACGAAGCGCGGGTCCGAGTGCTCGACTCGCTGGCCGCCCAGATCGCCGATGCGGTGCGGCCGAAGCTGGCCGAAATGGGCGTCGACGGCATCGTGGATCTGCTGCCGTCGCCGCTGGACGTCGATACCGAATCGCAAGACGACAGCACGATCAAGGACCTTGATGCCGTCGTGCAGCGCTTCGAGATTGGCGAGGCTACCCACGAATCGATGGTGGTCCAGCTGCAGACGCTGCGCTCACTGCCGCCGGGGGAGGACTTACCCGCGTCGATCCTCGCCGAAAACCCTCGGGAGAGAACGGGATTGGCGGTCACAGGTTGGAGTGTCCTGCGCCAAGTTCGTGACACCGTGATGAACAACTTCAATCTCGACGAGAGCGACTTTGCCGCCGATACCCCGTGCCTGCTGGAAGGTCCGAAGACCATCAACATCGGCGGTCAAGAGCGCAGTCTCGACGCCCTCGACGCCGATATCGTGCCGCGAACCGAGGACGGCCGGCTGGTCGTCGACGGAACCGTAAGCGCTGAAACGAAACTCTACGACTTCAAGGCCAACTTCAAAGTGACCTACGAGATGGGGCTCGACGACATCCCCCGTGACCCAAAGGAAGGTGACAACCGGTCAGCCGATCTGGAAACCGCCGAAAGTTTGGAGCAGACGCTAAGCGCGGCCGCCGAAGCTAAGCGCGCCGGTGAACTCAATGATCAAGACTACGAGGCGGTAGTCAAGCGAGTCCGCGATCAGTTCGACGAGCTTCCGCGGACCGTCGGTGTTCGACCCACGCAGAATCCCCCAGAGCCGGAAGTGAATCCGGAGTTCAGCTTGACGGCGGCGGGTAAGGTCGCCTCGGCTGCCGGCGCCGCGGCGGTGGTGGGTTTGCTTGCGTTGCCGGTGACCGCGGCAGCCGGAGCGGCTGGAGTGGGGGTTGCCGGCGCGGGCGGTCTGCTGAGCCTGGCGATCGCGCAGTACCTCACCACCGTACTGACGATCGACTGGTTCGGCGCCGGAGTGGGATCACGTCAAGTCAAGAAATCGCTAAACGACCATCCTGAGGGGACATCGCTGCCGCCGATCGGCATACCGGTCGACGCGGATCTCAACCGTCAGCGCCTCGCGGTGTACTTCCGACCGCTGCCGGCCAAACTATGGGTAAATTGCGTCACGGCTGAGGATCACGATGGGCAAGAGGGCGACTCCCACGACGTGCGGTTCGTCGGTGGCCGATGGCCTACCGATGGCCACCCCTGGAAGCTTTCCCATGACGACGCCATATTGTTCGTCGACTCCGGAGAGCTGCAGCTGTTGATCGAGCCGGATAGCCCCGGCGGCGACGAACTGCAGATCGGTGTAGCCAGTGCCGCCGATGGACGACGCCGGCTGCAGGTCGACGGAAAGGATCCCGAGACGCTAGATCGGCTACCGTCATGCACGGCTACAGACGGTGGCAATGGAGAGGGCTAACGTGGATGGCGATCGACTGCTGACCCCCGGCGAAACGTGCTGGCGGGTTGAGCGCGCCGACCAGTTTGCCTGCATCATCGATGCCGCTGATTACTTCAAGCACGTCAAGGCGGCGATGCTGCGCGCACAACACCGAATCATGTTGATCGGTTGGGATTTCGACGCGCGGATGACATTCGAAAGGGGCACCAAGACACTTCCCGGGCCGAATCAGCTGAGCGCGTTCTTGTATTGGATGCTTTGGAAGCGGCCGGCTCTTGAGGCCTATCTGCTGAAATCCAATCTGCGTCTGTTGCCTGCCTTCGACGGGATCTGGTTCGGGCTCACCCCGGTGGCGGTTATGAACCAGATCAGCAGCAGACGAATGCATTTCGCCGTCGACGGTGCCCATCCGATCGGTTCGGTGCACCATCAGAAGATCCTGGTGGTCGACGATGCCGTGGCGTTCAGCGGTGGCATCGACCTCACCATCGATCGGTGGGACACCCGCGCGCATGAACATGACAATCGCAGGCGCCGGACATTGGGACGCAGCTACGGGCCCCGCCACGACGTCGGCACAGCGGTGGACGGAGCGGCCGCGCGCGCACTTGGTGAGCAAGCTCTGGCTCGGTGGCATGCCGCGACGGGCCAATCATTAGAGCCGGTTGAGGCTAAGCACACCGCTTGGCCGAGCAAGCTGAAACCGACGCTGCGCAACGTCGACGTCGGAATCGCGCGAACCTTGCCGGAACTGGACAGTCGCCGCGAGGTTCGGGAGGTGGAGGCGCTCAACCTTGCGGCGATTGCGGCGGCTCGCTACACCATCTATCTGGAGAACCAGTATCTGGCGGCCCGAGCCATTGTCGATGCGCTGGCTGCTCGACTGAATGAAGCTGACGGCCCAGAGATCGTCATCGTCATTGCCCGTAGGGGCAACAACCCTCTCGAGCGCGGAACGATGGACAGCGCACGCCACCGGCTCATTCATGTGCTGTGGGAAGCAGACGAGCATCACCGTTTGGGCATCTACTGGCCGGTGACTGAC
>NZ_JBATXN010000252.1:0-5649 GCF_049673265.1 Mycobacterium sp.
CGTAGCGCGGCGACGGCCTCGGGCTCATGGCGGGCCGCGTTCGCCATCATGCCGATCATCAAAAGCGTTGTGGCCGTTGATGTTCCACCAGCAGAGATGAGCGGCAGCTGGATACCGGTGACCGGCAGCAGGCCGATCACGTAGCCGACGTTGATGAACGACTGCCCGATCACCCACATTGTGGTCGTGGCGGTCAGCAGCCGCAGGAACGGGTCGGCGGACCGCCGGGCAATCCGCATCCCGGTGTAGGCGAACAGCCCGAACAAGCCCAGCAGGCCCAGCGCGCCGACAAGACCCAGCTCTTCGCCGATGATCGCGAAGATGAAGTCGTTGTGGGCGTTGGGCAGGTAGTTCCACTTGGCCGTGCCCTGGCCCAGCCCGTCGCCGAAGACGCCGCCGTTGGCCAGCGCGAACTTCGCCTGCCTGGCCTGATACCCGGAGTCCTGCGGGTCCTGGCCGGGGTTGAGCCATGACCGCACGCGGTCGGATCGGTAACCCGCGGACACCGCCAGGATCGCCGCAGCCACGACCGCGGCGAACAGCGAGCTCAGGAACACCCGCAACGGCAGGCCGGCATACCAGAACAGCCCGAGCAGGATGATGCCCAGCGAGACGGTCTGCCCCAGGTCGGGCTGCGCGACGATCAGAGCCAGCGCGATCACCGCCGCGGGCACCAGCGGGATCAGCATTTCGCGCAGCGAGGCCCGCTCCATGCGCCGCGCGGCCAGCAGGTGGGCACCCCAGATCGCGAACGCGATCTTGGTCAGCTCGGAGGGCTGCATCGAGAAGCCCGCGATCACGAACCAGCCTCGGGAACCGTTGGCTTCCTTGCCGACTCCCGGGACCAGGACCAGTACCAGCAGCACGATGGTCAACGCGAACCCGGAGAATGCCATGCGCCGCATGAACCGTACCGGCAGTCGCAGCGCCAGATAGCACGCGACGAGCCCGACGATGGTCCACAGCACCTGGCGGCCGAAGATGACCCACGCCGACCCGTCGTCATCGTAGGAACGGACTCCCGACGCCGACAGCACCATGGTCAGACCCAGCGTGGTCAACAGCGCGGCCACCGCGATGATCAGGTGAAACGACGTCATGGGCCGGCTTAGCCAGGCACCGAATCGGGTGCGCGGCCCGGCCGGCGCGGCGGCGGCCGGCTTGGCAGCCACCACCGCAGTGTCGTCGGGCTCGGCCTCGTCAGCCTTGCCTTCGGTGCTTCCAGTCGGCTGCCCGCCTTTGGTTCCCCGGCGCAGCAACCGGGCCAACGCGTTGGTCACCCCAGTTACCCGCAGCTGGCACGCACGGCGGCAGCGAACGCGTCGCCGCGGTCGGCATAGCCGGTGAACTGGTCAAATGACGCCCCGGCGGGCGCAAGCAGCACCGTGTCGCCGGGGCGAGCCAGGTCTCTTGCCGCGGCGACGGCAGCGTTCATCACGCGAATGCCGACAGCCTCGTCCGACCAAGAAACCACTTTCGCCACATGAGTAACAGGAGACTCAGCAGTCGCATGCATATCAGCATCCTCGCCTGTCACAACCTGTACGACGGGGACATCCGGCGCGTGTCGCGATAACGCGTCGGCAACCTCTGCCCGGTCACGGCCGATCAGCACCGCTCCGACCAGGCGCGGAGCGATTCTGGCCACGGTCTCGGCCACCGATGCGCCCTTGAGCAGACCGCCCGCTATCCACACCACTCGCGGGTATGCCAGCACCGATGCCTCGGCGGCGTGCGGGTTGGTGGCTTTGGAGTCGTCGACGAAGCTGATCTGGTCGATGACGGCGACCACTTCGGCGCGGTGCCGGCCCACCCGAAACGTCGCCAGCGCGTCCGCTATCGCCGCTGCGGGCACCCCGACGCTGCGCGCCAGGGCCGCGGCCGCCAACGCGTCAAGCACACCCACCGGCCCCGGCACCGGGATCGACGACGCCTCGGCCAATGCCAGGCCGTCGGAGAATGCCCGGTCGACGAGCACGCCGTCGCGCACCCCGAGTTCCCCGGAAGCCGGTTCGCCGAGGCGGAAGCCGACCCGGATCGGCGCCTGGGTAGTCGACAGCAGCCTCGCCGCCCGCGCGTCGTCCAGCCCGACGACCGCCACCCGGCCGGTCAGCACCCGGGCCTTGGCGGCGGTGTAGTCGGCAAGAGTCGAATGCCAGTCGAGGTGGTCTTCGGCGATGTTGAGCACCACGCCGGCCTCGGGCCGTACCGACGGCGCCCAGTGCAGCTGAAAGCTGGACAGTTCGACCGCCAAAAAGTCAGCGGGCTCCTCCAGCACGTCGAGCACCGGGCTGCCGATGTTGCCGCACAGCGTGCTGCGCAGCCCCGCGGCCGTGAGCATGGCCTGCAGCATGGACGTGGTGGTCGTTTTCCCGTTGGTGCCGGTGACCGCCAGCCACCGGCGCGGTGGGCCATAACGACCGGACGCGTCGAGCCGCCAGGCCAATTCGACGTCGCCCCACACCGGGACGCCGGCCGCCTCGGCGGCGACCGGCACCGGTGCCAACGGCGGGAAACCGGGACTGGTCACAACCAACGCGTAATCGCCGATCTGCTGGGCTGCGGTAGCCGAATCCAGCGTCGCCGTCCCGGCTTCGGAGAACTGCTGGCGGGTCACCGGGTCGTCGTCGCAGAGCGTCGCCGTCACGCCCAGGGCCCTCAGCGCCGCCAGCACCGCGCGGCCGGTCACACCGCCACCCGCGACCAGCACCGGGAGGCCGGGCGCCAACGGGCCCAGCGTCATGTCAGCGGCCGCCGGTCGCGGCCAGCCACTCGCTGTAGAACAGCGCCACCCCCAGGCCGCAGCTGATCGCGGTGAGCAGCCAGAACCGGATGATCACCGTGGTTTCGGCCCACCCGACAAGCTCGAAATGGTGGTGGAAGGGCGCCATCCGAAACACCCGGCGACCGGTGGTGCGGAAGGCCAGGATCTGCATCACGACCGAGGTGATCTCGGCGACGAACAGCGAGCCGAGCACCACCGCGAGGATCTCGGTACGGCTGGTGACCGAGATCCCGGCGATGACGCCACCCAGGGCCAGCGATCCGGTATCGCCCATGAAGATCTTCGCCGGCGCGGCATTCCACCACAAAAACCCGATGCAGGCGCCCGCCGTAGCTGCCGCGACGATCGCCAGGTCCAGCGGATCGCGCACGTTGTAGCAACCCGGACCCGGTGTGACGGCGCAGGCGTTGCGGTACTGCCAGAAGGTGATCAGCACGTAGGCGGCGCAAACCATCGCCATGGCGCCGCCGGCCAGCCCATCCAGCCCGTCGGTGAAATTCACCGCGTTCGACCACGAGTAGACGATGCCCACGCAAAACAGCACGAAAATGATGGGACCCAGTGCGACGGTGGCGATTTCACGCACATAGGACAGGTTGGCGCTGCCCGGTGTGAGGCCGGAGTCGTTGCGGAACTGCATCACCAGCACACCGAAGAGCACCGCCGCGGTGATCTGCCCGACCGTCTTGGCCGTCTTGTTCAACCCCAGGTTGCGCGACCGCCGGATCTTGATCAGGTCGTCGACGAATCCGACAGCGCCCAGCGTGGTGGCCAAAAACAGCACCAACAGACCCGACGCCGACGGCCCCTCGCCGCCCACGGCCAGCCCGGCCAAGTGGGTGCCCAGGTAGGCCGCCCAGATGCCGGCCAGGATCGCCACCCCGCCCATCGACGGCGTTCCGCGCTTGGTCTGATGGCTCGGCGGGCCGTCTTCGCGGATCTCGTGACCGAAACCCTGCCTGTTGAACAGCCGAATCAGCACCGGGGTCAACAAGATCGACACCGTCAGCGCGATGGCCACGGCGATGAGGATGTCGATCATCGGAGAGTTCCCCGGCCCTGGTCAGATATGCCCGCGTCGGCGACCAGCGAATCGGCGAGTGCACCCAGGCCCGCAGCATTGGAAGCCTTGACCAGCACCACATCCCCGGGCTGCAGTTCGGCCCGCAACAGGGCCAGGGCGGCGTCGGCGTCATCGACGAGCGCAGCCTGCCCGGCCCATGAGCCCTCCATGACCGCGCCGTGGTGCATGGCGCTCATAGACCTCCCCATTCCCACGACAACGAGTCGAGACACATCTAAGCGCACCGCCAGCCGGCCGATGCGGTCATGTTCAGATATTGCGTCCTCACCGAGCTCGGCCATCTCCCCCAACACGGCCCAGCTGCGGCGCCGATCCTCACCGCCGCCACGGGCGATCCACGCAAGCGCCTGCAACCCGGCCTGCATCGAATCGGGGTTGGCGTTGTAGGCGTCGTCGATGACCGTGACCCCGTCGCCGCGGGTGTGCACCCGCATCCGGTGCTGCGACACCGGGCCGGCGCCGGAAAGCGCGTCGGCCACCTGCTCGGAGCTGGCGCCGCATTCCAGCGCCACCGCCGCCGCGCACAGCGCATTGCTCACCTGATGGTCGCCGTGCACAGCCAGCCGGACGTCGATTGTGCTGTCGCCCGAATGCAACGTGAACTGCGGCCTGGCCAGCTCGTCGAGCGTCACCGGACCGGCCCACACGTCAGCGGGGCCCTGCCGGCTGACCCGGACCACGCGGGCCGCCGTCACGTCGGCCATCGCCGCCACCGTCGGATCGTCGACGTTGAGGACGACCACTCCTGATCGCGGAACAGCCTGCGGCAGTTCGGATTTGGTCTGCGCGATGGCTTCGCGTGAACCGAACTCGCCCAGATGCGCGGTACCAACGTTGAGGACCACCCCGACGGCCGGCGGCGCGATCGCCGCCAGCTCGGCAATGTTGCCGGGGCGGCGCGCGGAGAGCTCCAGGATCAGGTAGTCGGTGTTACCGGTAGCGCGCAGGACGGTCCACGGGTGGCCCAGCTCGTTGTTGAATGACCCGGGGGGCGCCACCACTTCGCCGAGCGGCTCGAGCACCGCGGCCAGCAGGTCTTTCGTCGAGGTCTTGCCCGACGATCCGGTGATCCCGACGATCGTCAACCCGCCGGCCACCAGCTCGGCGGCCACCGCCGCGGCCAGTTTGGCCAACGCGGCCAGCACGGCGGCGCCCGACCCGTCGGCGTCGTGCTCGAGGACACCGGCCAGGCCGCCCGTGGCGACGTCGCGCGGGCCGGGTCGAACCACGATCGCGGGGACCCCGACGGGCCGGGCTGCCAGCACCGCGACCGCTCCGGCGGCGGCCGCCGATGCGGCGTGGTCGTGCCCGTCGGCGCGGGCACCCGGCAGCGCCAAGAACAACCCGCCGGGAGTGACTCTGCGCGAGTCGAATTCGACGGTCCCGGTGACGTGCAGATCCGCGGCGTCCGTCGCCGAGATGTCGGCCAGTTCGCCGCCGACGATGTCGGCGATCTGCGCGACGGTGAAGTCGATCATGGGCTTCGGGCCTCGAGGGCTTCAATTGCCAGGGCGAGCTCGACCCGGTCGTCGAAAGGGAAGGTCTGCCCGCCGCGGGTCTGGCCGGTTTCGTGGCCTTTGCCGGTGATCAGGACCACGTCGCCGGGAGCCGCCCAGGCGACGGCGTGTTCGATCGCGGCGCGCCGGTCGCCGATCTCGATCACCGCAGCGGTTCCGCCGGCTTCGGCCGCGCCGGCCAGGATCTCGCGGCGGATTGCCGCCGGATCCTCGCTGCGCGGGTTGTCGTCGGTCACGATCACCAGGTCGGCCAGCTCGGCGGC
>NZ_JBATXN010000253.1:0-5317 GCF_049673265.1 Mycobacterium sp.
CGACACCGGCACGCCCAGCCTCTCGGCGGTCTCGGTTACTGACTTGTTGTGGGTGAAATTCAGGACGGCAGCGGTAGCGAAGGCGATCGCCGCGGCCCCGGTGACGACGAGGTATGCAGCAGTCATGCGTTCAAATCCCGTTCCGCATCCGGTAATCGCCCGGCACCATCATCTCCGGGGTGTGGGCGGGGTTAAGGTCCAGCCCGGCAAGGGGGTACGAAAAGCGGCAGCCGCTTCAACCGCGCCGATCAGCTTCTCGATTCCAATCGCGACTTCCGCCGTGCGGTCAGACGTCGCCGTAAACTGCACTATCTGTAGGCTCATTGCATTGGTCTCCTCTGCAGGGAGCGTTCGTCGGATGTGGTCATCTCCTTGACGGCTTGCGCCTGGGAAAGGTGACCCATGACAACCATCGAAAATCTCGCACGGCGGTTCGATAGCGATCGGCGGCACCTGAGGTCGGTGGCCTATCACTTGCTCGGCTCGGTGGCCGACGCCGAAGACGCGGTGCAGTCGGCCTGGCTGAAGGCGAGTCGGGCAGAGACCGACACGATCGAGAACGTGACCGGATGGTTCACAACGATCACCGCCCGCGAGGCCATCGACCAGTTGCGCGCTCGCAACCGGCGAGCAGAGCAGCCGTTCGGCGACACCGAACAGCTCGAGCGGGTCGCCGGTGCCACCGCGGGAGCAGACGTTGACACGCTGCTCGCCGATTCGGTCAGCCGCGCCCTGCTGGTGGTCCTCGACCGGCTTTCGCCGGCGCAACGTGTCGCCTTTGTGCTGCACGACGTGTTCGCGATGCCCTTCGACAGCGTCGGCAAGTTGTTGGATCGGTCGCCGCAAGCCGCCAAGAAGCTGGCGAGCCGGGCGCGCAGCCGAATCCACGCGCGCGGCTCGGCGGAGCCCAAGCGAACCGCCGACCACCTCGAGATCGTCGAAGCGTTTCTCGAAGCATCGCGGGGCGGGGATATTCGTATGCTGTTGCACCTGCTGGCTCCCCAGGTGGTGCGGAGAGTCGACCGCATACTGGTGCCCGACGATGTGCCGACCGAGCTGCGCGGCGCCAACGAGGTCGCCCAGGAAACCAGACGGTTCGCGTTGCACGCACGAGCGGGCGTCGTTGTCCTTATCGACGGAGCGCCCGGTATTGCCGTCGCACCCGCGGGACACCTTGAGGCGTTGCTGCAGATCGGCATTGAAGACGGCAGGATACAAACCATCGACATCATCGGCGATGCCGATAGCTTGAAAGATGCGGTTCTCGCGCTGCCATGGTGACCACGGAGACCAACTACGAACACTAGCGACGGTGTCGACAAGCACTTTGATCGTCGGACGCTTTTGCGTGGCGCCGGCGCACTTGGTGCGGCGTCACTGGCGCTCTGGCCGACCGCATGTAGCCCCGATGACGACGCGCTGACCTTCTTCTTCGCGGCCAATCCGGAAGAGGCGGATGCCCGGCGGCGAGTTGTCGACGCCTTCGGACGCAGCCACCCCGACATCAAGGTTCGCATGCTGTTGTCCGGGGCCGATCCCTTGCAACACATGTCGGTCTATTGCGCCGGCGGCAAGTGCCCGGACGTGCTGATGGCGTGGGAACTCACTTACGCCAGATTGGCTGACCGGGGAGTCCTGTTGGACCTCAATACCATGTTGGCGCAAGACAAAACGTTCGCCGCGCAGCTGAACGCCGAAAGCATCCCGTCGCTGTATCAGACGTTCACGTTCGACGGCGGTCAATACGCCCTGCCCGAACAATGGTCAGGCAACTTCTTGTTCTACAACAAGAAGTTATTTGCCGACGCCGGTGTGCGCCCGCCGCCCGGGCGATGGGAACAACCCTGGAGTTTCACCGAGTTCCTCGACACCGCCAAAGCGCTCACCAAGCGCGGCCGATCCGGCAGGGTCAGTCACTGGGGATACGTCGACAGCTGGGTCGCGTCATACGCGGCCGGATTGTTCGGCATGAACAACGGCGTCCCGTGGTCGGACCCGCGGATGAACCCGACGCACCTGAACTTCGACAACGAGGCGTTCCTCGAAGGCATCCAGTTCTACGCAGATCTGGCCCACAAGCACAACGTTGCCCCTACCTCGTCGGACACCCAATCGATGTCCACGATGGATCTCTTCAGCTCAGGCCGGGCGGCGATGGCGCTGGGCGGGCACTGGCGATGGCAGACGGTTGACCGGGCTAAGGGCCTGGATTTCGACATCACCGTGCTGCCGACCGGTCCGAGAGGGCGCGCTGCCCGTTCGAACATCGGCACAACAGGGCTTGCCATCGCGGCGAGCAGTCGGCGCAAACAGCAGGCGTGGGAGTTCGTGAAGTTCGCCACCGGCCCGGTCGGGCAGGCGGTGATCGCTGATTCTGGATTGTTCGTGCCGGTGCTGCGCACCGCGATCAAATCGCCTGGCTTCGCCGCGGCCCACGCCAGGATCGCCAATCTCGATGTGCTGACCGGCGGCCCTGGTCATGCCGAGGGCATGCCGATCACCCCGGAGTGGACAAAGATCGTCGCGTTGATGGACCGCAACATCGGCCCCGTTCTACGCGGCGCACGGCCGGCGACATCGCTGGCGAACGGGCTGTCACACGCCGTCGACGAGGTGCTTCGCACCCCATGACCCAGATCGATGATCCCGCCGCCACCGTGACCCGGCGTCGCCGATTTTCCAAACGACGCGCCCGAGCAGGACGCATGTTCGTCGCGCCCAACCTGACTGCGGTCGCCGTATTCATGGTTTTCCCACTCGGTTTCTCGCTCTACATGAGCTTCCAGAAATGGGATATCTTCAGGCCCGCCAGGTTCGTCGGTTTGGCCAACTACCACACCCTCTTTGCCGACGATCCGCTGTTCGTCATCGCGCTGCGCAACACGGTGGTCTATACCGTCGGCACCGTCGTCCCCACGGTCCTGATCAGCCTCGCCGTTGCTGGCGTGCTCAACCGAAAAATCAAGGGAATAAGCGTCTTTCGGACAATAACATTCCTGCCCTTGGCGGTGTCATCGGTAGTGATGGCCGTCGTTTGGCAGTTCGTCTTCAATACCAACAATGGTCTGCTCAACATCATGCTCGGCTGGATCGGGATCGGGCCCGTCCCATGGCTTAACGACCCGAAATGGGCGATGCTCTCGCTGTGCACGGTCAGTGTCTGGCGCAGCGTGCCGTTCGCGACTGTCATCCTGTTAGCCGCAATGCAGGGCGTGCCCGACGACCTTTATGAAGCGGCCAGGCTCGACGGCGCGGGAGAAATACGCCAGTTCGTCTCGATCACCGTGCCATTGATCCGGGGCGCGGTATCTTTCGTGGTCGTCATCTCGATCATCCACGCATTCCAGGCATTTGACCTCGTCTATGTTCTCACCGGGCATAACGGCGGGCCGGAAACCGCAACCTACGTATTCGGGATCATGCTGTTCCAGCATGCGTTCGCGTTCTTGGAGTTCGGTTACGCTTCGGCGCTGGCGTGGGTGATCTTCGGCATCCTGCTGGTATTGACCGTGCTGCAGTTGCGGCTTGGCCGCCGTCGGGCCGCCCAGGAGGAACGATCGTGGGCGTAGCAGAACGAGTGATCAAACCCAGCATTGTGCGTGCGGCCGTGCTGTATACCGCGCTGAGCGTGATCGCATGGTGTGCGCTTTTCCCGATCCTGTGGGCGGTATCGGGATCCTTGAAAGATGATGGTGAGGTAACGACCCCTACGCTGTTTCCGTCACACCCGCTGTGGTCCAACTACCGTGAGGTGTTCACGCTGATGCCGTTCTGGCGGATGCTTTTCAACTCTGTGCTGTATGCGGGCTGCGTCAGCGTCGGCCAGGTGTTTTTCTGCTCCCTGGCCGGATATGCGTTCGCACGGCTACGGTTTCGGGGCCGCGACACGTTGTTCGTCTTGTACCTGGGCACATTGATGGTTCCGCTGACAGTTACCGTGATTCCGCAGTTCATTTTGATGCGCATTGCGGGGCTGTCCGACACGCCGTGGGCGATGATCGTGCCGGGATTATTCGGCAGCGCGTTCGGCACTTACCTGATGCGCCAGTTCTTCCGCACCTTGCCGGCAGAACTGGAAGAGGCGGCGATCCTCGACGGCTGCTCGCCGTGGCAGATCTATTGGCGGATACTGCTTCCGCATGCCAAGCCCGCGGTGATGGTGCTGGCGGTACTCACCTGGGTCAACGTGTGGAACGATTTTCTGTGGCCGCTCTTGATGATTCAGCGCAATAGTATCGCCACACTTACGCTCGGGCTGGTACGGATGCAGGGCGAGTACGTCGCCAGATGGCCGGTGCTGATGGCCGCATCCATATTGATCCTGGTGCCGTTGCTTCTGGTCTACGTGGTTGCGCAACGCGCTTTCATTCGCGGTATCGCGGTCACCGGGCTTGGCGGGTGAAATGGCATCGGTGACTTTCGAGGAAGCGACGCGGCGCTACGCCGGTACAACGCGGCCCGCGGTCGACCATCTGGATCTGTGCGTGGGTGACGGCGAGTTCGTCGTGTTGGTGGGGCCGTCCGGATGCGGCAAAACCACCTCACTGCGGATGATCGCCGGATTGGAGACGGTGGATTCCGGCCGCATCCGGATCGGTGATCGAGACGTCACCGATGACGACCCCAAGGACCGCGACGTGGCCATGGTCTTCCAAAACTATGCCTTGTATCCGCACATGACGGTGGCGCAGAACATGGGCTTCGCTCTGAAAATCGCGAAAATAACGAAAGCCGAGACCCGCGAACGGATTCTGGATGCGGCCCGGCTGCTCGACTTGGAGCCGTACCTGGATCGCAAACCCAAGGATCTGTCCGGCGGACAACGCCAGCGCGTGGCGATGGGGCGCGCGATTGTGCGGCGACCGAAGGTGTTCCTTATGGACGAACCGTTGTCCAACCTGGACGCGAAGCTGCGGGTGCAAACCCGCAACCAGATCGCCGGATTGCAGCGGCGGTTGGGCACCACCACCGTTTACGTCACCCATGACCAGGTTGAGGCGATGACGATGGGCGATCGGGTCGCGGTCCTGCGCGACGGCGTGCTGCAACAGTGCGCGGCGCCCAGGGAGCTGTACCGAAGTCCGGTCAACATGTTCGTAGCGGAGTTCATCGGCTCCCCGGCGATGAACCTTTTCACCCTGCCCGTCGTCGATCACTCAGTCTCACTGGGCGACTGGCCGATCCAGCTGCCACGCGAGCTCAGCGACGCCGCAGCAGAACTCATCGTCGGCATCCGGCCCGAACACTTCGAAATCGGCGGTACCGGTATCGAGATGCAGATCGAGGTCGTCGAAGAACTCGGTGCGGACGCATATCT
>NZ_JBATXN010000254.1:0-3197 GCF_049673265.1 Mycobacterium sp.
CCACGCCGGAAGATCTCGCCGACACCGTCCGCGCTGTGGACGCCGAGGGCCGCAAGGTGCTGGCGCGTGCTGTCGACATTCGCGACGACGCCGCAGTGCGCCAGCTGGTCAGCGACGGCGTCGAGCAATTCGGCCGGCTCGACGTTCTGGTCGCCAACGCAGGGGTGCTCAGCTGGGGACGGATTTGGGAGCTCACCGACGAACAGTGGGAAAGCGTCATCGGGGTCAATCTGACGGGCACCTGGCGCACCCTGCGGGCGGCAATACCCGCGATGATCGAGGCCGGTAACGGCGGCTCTATCGTCGTGGTCAGTTCCTCGGCCGGACTCAAGGCCACCCCGGGCAACGGCCACTATTCGGCGACCAAGCACGGGCTGGTCGCGCTCACCAACACGCTCGCAATCGAGCTCGGCGAGCTCGGCATCCGGGTCAACTCCATCCACCCCTACTCGGTCGACACACCGATGATCGAACCGGATCTGATGATGCAGGTATTCGCCGAGCATCCCCATTACGTGCACAGCTTTGGACCAATGCCGCTACAGCCCAACGGCTTTATGGCCGCTGCCGAGGTATCGGATGTGGTGGCATGGCTGGCCGGCGACGGCTCCGGAACTTTAACCGGAGCCCAAATCCCGGTCGACAAGGGTGTGTTGAAGTACTGAATTTCGAGTGTCCTACCCGGGCCACCCTGCCTGCGGGTCTCGTGGGCGAGATCGAAACGTTAGCCGACATTCAACGTGATTTCACATGTCTCTTTGTCCTATCGTCAAGGTTGACAACGTATCTTGAACGGCATGCGGACCGCCTGTCGTGCGGAACTCGCGAGGTTAACCGAACACCTCAGCGAGATGTGTGGGCTGGCCGGGGTTGCGATGGAACACGCAACCGAGGCCCTGCTGCAGGCGGACTTGGTGTTGGCCGAACAAGTTCTCAGCCACCACGACAAAATTGCCGCGATGAGCTCCGCCGCCGAGGCGAACGCGTTTGGGCTGCTGGCCCCCCTGCACGCGCCGGTCGCCAGCGATCTGCGGGCGATCGTCAGCGCCCTGCAGATGGTCGTCGACATCGACAGGATGGCCGCGCTGGCCCTTCACGTCGCCGAGATCACCCGCTGGCGGCATCCCCAGCATGCGCTACCCGAAGAAGTCAACGGGTATTTCGCCGAAATGGGCAGGATCGCAGTCAAACTAGGCAACAACGCGCAAGAGGTGGTGTTGACGCGCGACCCGAGGAAGGCCGCCCGCATCCGCCGAGAAGACGATGCGATGGACGACCTGCACCGGCACCTGTTCACCGTGCTGATGGATCACGAATGGAAGCACGGAGTAGCTAAGGCCGTCGACGTGACGCTGCTGGGCCGGTATTACGAACGCTTCGCCGACCATGCCGTCCTACTCGCGCGCCGGGTCATCTTCCAGGCGACCGGCCTGTACTCCGAGGGTGAGTTGGCGTCGACGTAACGTTGACGCCAACACTATTCAACTTGCCATTTCGGCCAACGTGTCGGCAAATCGGTCAACAGCCCAGTCGATTTCCGCATCGGTTATCACCAGCGGGGGAGCGAAGCGCAACGTTGAGCCGTGTGTGTCTTTGACCAGGACACCGCGCTGGGCCAGGCGCAGGCTGAGCTGCTTGGCGGTGCCGAGTGCCGGATCGATGTCGACGCCGGCCCACAATCCTTGGCCGCGAACCGCAAGCACGCCATGACCGATCAATGTTCGTAGTCGCCGGTTCAGATGCGCACCGAGGTGTGCGGCGCGGTCCTGGAATTCGCCGCGAGCCAGCATCGACACCACGGTGCTGCCGATTGCCGCTGCCAACGGGTTCCCACCGAACGTCGAGCCATGTTCGCCGGGATGCAGCACGCCCAGCACGTCGCGATCGGCCACCACCGCGGACAACGGCACCACCCCACCGCCCAAGGCTTTGCCGAGCACGTAGATATCGGGCACCACGTCCCAGTGGTCGCAGGCAAAGGTGCGGCCGGTGCGCGCCAGGCCCGACTGGATCTCATCAGCGATCATCAACACACCGTGGGCACAACAGAGTTCCCGCACCGCAGGCAGATAGTCACCCGGCGGAACGATAACACCGGCCTCACCTTGAATCGGTTCCAGTAGCACCGCAACGGTGTTCTTGTCGATGGCTGCAGCCAGCGCGTCAGCATCACCGAATGTCACCGAGCGGAAGCCGGGTGTGAACGGCCCGAAGCCGCTGCGCGCGGTCTGGTCGGACGAGAAGCTGACTATGCTGATGGTCCGGCCATGAAAGTTGTTGTCGGCCACAATGATGTTCGCCTGTCCGGCCGGAACACCCTTGACGTCGGCGCCCCATTTGCGTGCCACTTTCAGAGCGCTTTCGACCGCCTCGGCTCCGCTATTCATCGGCAACACCATGGCTTTACCGCACAGTGCCGCCAATGCCGCACAAAACTGGCCGAGCGCCTCGGCGTGAAATGCCCGGCTGACCAACGTGACGCGGTCGAGCTGCGCGTGCGCGGTCGCTGTGATTTCGGGGTTGCAATGCCCGAAGTTCACCGCGGAATATGCAGCCAGGCAATCTAGGTAGCGCCGCCTCTCGACATCGGTGATCCATGCTCCTTCGGCGCTCGCTGCAACCACCGGCAGCGGCGAGTAGTTGTGCGCCGCGTGGCGCTCGTCGAGGGCGATCACCGACGCGGTAAGTGCGCCGGGGCTGGTAGTCGCGGTGTCCAGTAGGGTCACGAATACACCTCCAGTGTGCAGCATTTGACCGACCCGCCGCCCTTGAGCAGCTCGGACATCTCGACACCGATCGGCTCGAAACCGGCTCGCCGGAGCTGCTCGGCGAATCCGACTGCGGCCGCCGGGTGCACCACGTGGCGGCCATCCGATACCGCGTTTAGGCCGAACACGCAGGCGTCGGCACTGTCTACCACCAGAGCATCGGGAAAAAGCGCTTCCAACTGTGCGCGTGAACTTTCGGCAAAGGCCGACGGATAGTAGGCGATCGTGGTTTCGTCGAGCACGGCCAACGCCGTGTCGAGGTGGTAGAAGCGCGGATCGACCAGCTCCAAGGTGACGACCGGGCGGTCAAAGATCGTGGCGATCTCGGCGTGTGCCCGCGGATCGGTACGAAAACCGGTTCCCGCCAAGATCATTGCGCCTACCGGCAGCAAGTCGCCCTGACCTTCGTTGACGTGCTGAGTCTGCACC